>NZ_JAQAHD010000006.1:0-248073 GCF_027871605.1 Agrobacterium sp. CFBP 3001 | reverse complement strand
ACACGAAGGAGAAAAACAGGAACTTGACCTCTACACCAGACCCGAAACATATCTAAAAGGCGGGTCAAATCTCGGTGGAAATACCGGGTCAGTTCTCAGTGGAAATCAACAGCTCGCTGCTCGCGAAGGCCTCCTGAATGACGCCTTCTATCTGGATCCGTTCAATGCTGGGGTAGTTGGCCGCCGACTCCGTCACCCTCACCCCCGCACGCTCAACCTGATATTCGCGGAGGACATCCAGAAGATTCGAGCGCACGTATTTCAACGCGGCCGGCGTTTCGAAAGCCGCCGGGATCTTGATCTCCTCGACGTTGAGGATAGAGCCTGCATCGGTGTCGTAGATCGCGAAGGTGATGACCTTCGGCGCGGCGCGTATGCCTATAGTGATCATGGTTCCCCCAGCCCCGGCGTCAGGATCGCTTCGCTGGCGAATCCTTGCCGAGTCGCAGGGATCTTACGTCACTGGCCGACTACAACTCAAGGTCATCTGAATTGGCCGCCCTATGGCTCCTTCGGGAAGGAATTCCTTAAGCTACAGTTTGTAAATCGCCATGCTGCGAACAGCAAAAAAGAGGAGTCGCGCCGTGGCGGGCACATGGATCCGGGTGAAGTCGAACGGTGAATACGATATCGAGGAACAGAGGCCTTGTTCTGCAGGGCTATGCTTTCGGGTGAAGGGGCCTGGCATATTCGGATCCGGCTTGTGCCGTGATCTCAAAGAGGCGGAAGACATGATCCGCCAGGCCCGAAGCAACCAACAGAACAATCGTCCAGACGATGACTCAGACGATGAGCCGTCCTTCCGACGCTAGCGCCTCGGCACGCGCAGTGCCCACTGGGTTCAGGGCGATGGCTTCCTGCCGACGGCGAATAGCCAACAATTCCTTCGGGCTGATCACATTTTCGATCAGGATCGCCACGCTGGGATGAGAGAGGTCGAGGAGGCTCCCGGCGCCGAAGCGTTCTTCGAATTCAGAGGCGCGCTTGCAATATGCTGCCAATCCGGAGAAGTCTTCCGACAACGCGCCTTGATCCTCCAGCTCCTTCAGCATTTCCCTCAGAGAACCCAGAGATCCAATACTGGCGCAGTGCTGCATTGCCTCTAGGTAAGGGATGCCCGTGATCGGTGTCACCGGAGTCGTCGTGGTGGGATTGGATACTGCGTTCATTGCCATTGATCTCCTATCTTATGATTAGAGGTCGAACGGCGGATCCGGGCAAGTTCCCGTCTCAGGCGGTTATATGGTCATAGGCCTTGCCCACCGAACCCACTCGGGTAATCATTAGGCACCATTAGATTCGGGGTTTGCGATCAAAAACTGAGTCCGCGGTTATGCTTCCCAGGCGAGTAAGAATCCGCGCTTATCGAATCTGAGTTCGTGTTTATGATTGCAGACATCGCGAAAAATGTAGTGTTTTCAGCGCTGCCGAATCCGCGGTTATGTGGCGGTCCAGACTCAGGGTCTTCAGCGTTTCATACTACCCCTGAAACAATCACAGGACACATCGAGGGTAAGCTTCAAGAGCCCCGGATGAAACGATCTGGCTGGGACTGCGTCAAAAGGCCCCTACCCGAGTGCATGAATTGGCGTTGTTGAAGCAGCCGGTTTGAGGTAGCCCTGTCCTCGATAGATTGTATCAAGTAACAGACTGGAAATACTCAGATGATGGAATGGGATTGGGTAGATTTGTTCCCCTTGGTCTTCTTTCCGTTCAAGATTATCGTGTTGGGCACGGGCATGTTCTTCGCCATCAAGTGGCATCACGATCAGGCGAAGAAGGAAAAGGGCCCTAGCGGCCCGTAAGCGCCCGCCGGTCGGGCGGCGAAAAATTCAGTTCTCATCGGATGGATGTTTTCGCGCGTGAACCGGTGCCGGGGAACCGCATGGCAATGGTTGCCGGTGCGGATGATCCGGCCGTCACGAAATGAAGATGTTGCGTTTCGCACGGTGGACATCGATTTTGCCAGAACGGCTTTCGCTTGCGCCGCATCGTCGTTGAACGCCGGCGGGGATGCCTCCCCGCCGAAACGCATGTTGGAACGGATCGCCGCTCAGAACTCCTGCCAGTCGCCCTTTGTATCGACGGCGGCATTGCCCGAAAACGCCGAGGCGATCTTGCGGCCCAGTGCACGGACCGGAGAGGCGACATATTTGTCGCTGCCACCGGCGCTGCGAACCGGCGCAGGCTGGCTTTTCGGTTGATAGGCGCCGTCGGCGAGCCGGAACTGGGAGAGCAGCTGGTTGAGCGACGCCACTTCCTTGGCGAGGCTGTGGCTGGCGGCATTGGTTTCTTCCACCATGGCCGCATTTTTCTGCGTGTCCTGATCCATCTGGTTGACCGCCGTATTGATCTGCTGCAGTCCGGAAGACTGTTCCTGCGCGACCTCCACGATGGAGACAACGTGCCGGTTGATTTCCTGCACTTCCGAAACGATGGTCGCCAGCGCCTTGCCGGTGTCGCCCACCAGCTGAACGCCCTGCTGCACCTGATCGTTCGAGGTGTTGATCAGCGCCTTGATCTCCTTGGCGGCATGGGCGGAGCGCTGGGCAAGCTCGCGCACTTCCTGCGCGACGACGGCAAAACCCTTGCCGGCCTCGCCCGCACGCGCGGCTTCCACGCCGGCATTCAGCGCCAGAAGGTTGGTCTGGAAGGCTATTTCGTCGATGACGCCGATGATGTTGCTGATCTCATTGGCGGATTTGGCGATCTGCTCCATGGCGACCACGGCGCGGCGCACCACGTCTCCGGATTGCTCGGCGCCCGCCTTGGCGCGGCTGACGATCTCGCCCGCCTCCTGCGCACGACGGGTGGAATCGCGCACCGTCGTTGTGATCTCCTCCAGAGCTGCGGCGGTTTCTTCGACAGCCGCAGCCTGCTGCTCGGTGCGCTTGGCCAGATCGTCGGCCGCAGATTTGATCTCGTCCGCGCCCGCGCCGATGCCACTGGCGTTCTGGGCCACCTTGGTCAGGGCCGCCTGCAGCTTTTCGGCGGACATGTTGAAATCGTTACGAACGGCGTCGAGCGTGGCGGTGAACGGCTGGCCGATGCGATAGGAAACATCGCCCTCCGAAAGCTTCGAGAGACCGGCGGCGAGATTGTCGACGGCGAACTTGACGTCGGCCGCTTCCCTTGCCTTCTGCTGCTCGCGCTCCATCCGGTCTTTCTCCGAGAGGCTGCGATTGGCTTCGGTTTCCTGCTCGAGACGAATGCGCTCGATGGCGTTTTCACGGAAGACCTGCACGGCCTTCGCCATCTGGCCCACTTCGTCGCGGCGCGTCATGCCGTCGATTTCCGTCGCCGTCTCGCCGCCGGCAAGCGACACCATCCGCTCGCGCAGGCGGGCGATAGGGGTTGTGATGCCGCGGGACGCCACGAACAGCGCCAGAATGATGCCGACCGCAAAAGCGACGCCGACAACCAACAGGGAGGTGAAGATGGTCGAATTGGTCTGGTCCGTCAGTTCGTCGCTTCCCTGGACGACGCCCTTGGCAAGCTTGTCCAGCAGCGCCGTCATGGCAACCGAAGTCGCGTGAATGGAGGCGTCCGCCTTGAGCAACTGGGCAGCGGATTCGTCATTACGGTTTGCCATACCAAGTTCGACAGCCTTATCCGTCATGGCGGTTATGGCCTGCGACTGCGCGATGAAGGCGTCCATGGCGGCGGACTCTTCGGGAAAAACAGTCTTCACATTATTGAGACGCTGGAGGAGCGCGCCCTTGCTGTCACTGTAGGCCTGCTTGGCGGCCTTTATCTCCGGCCCGTTCACGTCGTACGCCATGACCTGATAGGCGCCATAGGCCAGGGCAACCAGATTTCGGTTGGCACGCGCAAGCTCCACCAGAGCGGCGTTGTCGTTGGCGATAAAGAGCGAGTAGGCCGTGTCCGCTTCCTTGTAGCGGGTGGACATGAAGGCGGCGGCGCCAAGGCCGACGATGCAGAGCGGAAGAATGAGCGACAGGATTTTGGTGCGGATACTGGCGTTTTGAAGAAACGACACGGGAAACTCCTGAAATTGACGCCGCTCCTTTCCCGTGCCGGAGGTGTTCGGCAAAAATGACATTGCACGTCGAAAGCCTACATCATCAAGGCCCCGTCAGCCGGATCATCAGCCATGTCGCAGCCTGCATCATGCACCTGCCCGCAAAACCGGGAAACGACTGACCGCGACCGGAAAAAATGGAGAACAGTACTTTATAATGTTCAAATTTACTTTATATAATAACAATTATACTTAAAAACTTTAAAATTCCTTTATGCCGCATGCTGTTTCGAGCGCGCACGGAACAAAAAAACGGCAGGCTTTTCAGCCTGCCGCATGCATTTCCGATAGTGGCGTTGGAAGCGCTCGCGTCAGGCCGCCGCGCGCCGCAGCGCTGTCGCAACCGTGTGGATATGCGCCGCACCAATGCCGCAGCAGCCGCCGATCATGGTCGCGCCCGCATCCGCCCAGGAGCAGGCAAAACGGGAATAGACATCGCCGGTCAGATCGGCGCGCGTGCCATGCAGTCCTTCATTGGCGGCGGAATCGCCCTGCTCGCCTTCGAAGGCATTGGCGTAGACGCCGATTTCCAGCGAAACAGCCTTTTCCGCGAAGACGGCGGCGGCCGTCTCAACCGCGGCTTTCATGACTTCCGGCTTGCTGCAATTGAACAGAAGCGCGGCGGCACCCGATTGCGCCGCCCATTCGGCGGCCGCCTTGACCGTTTCACCGGAGCGAAGCGCGGGCTCGCCGCCGGCCGCAGCCGCATCGTCGTTGAGCGTGAAGGAAATCCAGAACGGTTTACCGGTCGCGGCAACGGCCTCGCGCACCGCTTCGCCCTCGGCGATCAGGCTGAGGGTCTCACCGAGCCAGACATCGACATGGGGCGCGAGATTGTCGACCAGCACCTTCAGATAGGCCTGCACCCGCGTGGCATCGAAATTCTGCGGCTCATAAGAACCGAAAATCGGCGGCAGCGAACCCGCCACCAGCACCCTGCGGCCGGAAGCATCCGCCGCTTCGCGCGCCAGCTTGCCGGAAAGGGCGATCAGCGATGCGCCATCCTTCTGGAAACGCTCTTCGCCGATGTGGAAAGGCACCAGCGCATAAGAATTGGTGGTGACGACATCGGCGCCGGCCTCGATGAATTCCGCATGCACCTGCCGCACGATATCGGGCGCGTCGATCAGCGCCAGCGCCGACCATTCCGGCTGTTTCAGTTCGGCGCCGAGCCGCTGCAATTCGCGGCTCATGCCGCCGTCGAGGATACGGATTGTGCTCATGGTCATACTCCCTGAATGTTTATCGCCTGACCGGCACCTGCTGTTCGACAAGGCCGAAACAGCGGGCGATGATGGCGGTGAGAATGAGATAGAAGACGGTGACGACGATCAGCGGCTCATAGACCAGAAGCGTATCCTGCCGCACCTTGTACGCGACGGCGTAGAGGTCCATCACCGTCACGGTGAAAGCAAGCGGCGTGGCCTTCAGCTGCATCACCACCTCGCCGGCAATGGTCGGCAGCGCGATACGGATGGCGCGCGGCAGCCAGATGCGGCGAATAAGGGTGAAACGGCCCATGCCGAAAGCCCTGCCCGCCTCCAGCTCACCTTTCGGAACCGCCAAGAGCGCGCCGCGCAGAACTTCCGCCTCATAGGCCGCATAATTCAGCGTGAAGCTGACGGCCGCGAAGAAGAACCCTTCGCGCAGCACCGGCCACATGAAGCTCTGGCGCAGGCCGGGGATCATCGGCAGAAGCGAGCCAACGCCGTAATAAAGCAGCCAGAGCTGGATGAGCAGCGGCGTGCCCCTGAAGAAGGTGCAATAGGCCCGCGCCAGGATTTTCGTCATCCGCCCGCCGCTCACCTGCGCAAACGCAAGCCCGATGGCGAGGAGAAAACCGATGCTGACGGAGATGGCGAGCAGCGCCACCGTCTGCCATGCACCCGAAAGAAGCAGCGGCCAATATTTCGCGACCCATGAAAAATCCATGCCGTTCCCTCCTCAGGCCAGGGCCGGCTGGCCGCGCCGCACGCGGCGCTCGATCAGCGAAAAAACGAGGTTCGAAACGAGCGTGATGGCAAGGTAAAGCAGGGCGGCGGCAAGGAAGAACAGGAAATATTGCTTGGTGCTGGCCCCGGCCAGCCGCGTCGCGAGCGCCAGTTCCTGATAACCGACGACCGCCACCAGAGCGCTGTCCTTGGTCACCGCAAGCCAGAGATTGCCAAGACCCGGCAAGGCGTTCGGCAAAAGCGCCGGCAAGACCACCCGACGGAAACGTAAGGCCGGCGACATGCCGAAGGCGCGCGCCGCCTCGATCTGCCCGCTCGGAATGGCAAGGATCGCCCCGCGCAGCACCTCGGTCATATAGGCCCCCTGCACGAAACCCAGAACCGCAACGGCGGCGACGAAACCGTTCACCTCCAGCGGCGGCATGCCGGCCAGCAGCAGCAGCCGGTTGAGACCGTCAGTCCCGGCATAATAAAGCCCGACGATAAGGATCAGCTCGGGAACGGCGCGGATCGCGGTGGTATAGAGGTTGAGCAGCAGGCCAAGAGGCCTGTTGCCCGAAAGCTTGCCGAGCGCCCCGGCCATGCCGATGGCAAGGCCGATCAGATAGGCGCCGGCGGAAATGGCAAGCGTCGATGCCGCACCCTTCAACAGGGTGCCGCCCCATCCCGGAGGATAGGGAGACAGAAGTTGCAACGTGGTTTCAAGGCTTGCCATTGATATGACCGATCAGGGCTTGCTGCCGTAGATGTCGAAGCTGAAATACTTCTTGGTGATCTCGTCATATTTCCCGCTGGCGCGGACGGCGGCGAGGGCGGCGTTCAGCTTGGTCTTCAGTTCTGTATCGTCCTTGCGCAGGCCGCCGGAAACGCCGAGACCGAGGATTTGCTTGTCGTCGGCCACGTTGCCCATGTCGGCGCAGCAATCCTTGCCGGCATCGCTCTTCACGAAGGCATCGAGAACCAGCGAGTCGCCAAAGACATAGTCGATACGGCCGGCGGCCAGATCCTGGAACGCCTCGTCCAGCGTCTGGTAGGTCTTCTCATCGGCGACACCGGCGAAATATTTCTTGTAATATTCGGACTGGATGGTGGCCACCTGAATGCCGATGGTCTTGCCCTTGACGTCTTCCGCCGCTGCACCGGGCTTTTCGCCCTTGGCGCCAATCAGCTTGCTCGGCGTGTTGTAATATTTGTCGGTGAAATCGATCACCTTCTGGCGCTCTTCCGTGTTCGACATGGACGACCAGATGACGTCGAATTTCTTGGTTTGGAGAGCCGGGATCAGCCCATCCCACGACAGTTCCACGATCGAGCATTTTTCCTTCATTTCCGCGCAGACGGCGTCCATGAGGTCGATTTCCCAGCCCTGCCACTTGCCGCTCGCATCCTTGGCGAAGAAGGGCGGATAGGCCTCGTTCATGATGCCGAAGCGCACGTCGGCGCTGGCGGTGAAGGCGGAAAACGCAAATGCCGTTCCGGCAAGCAGCGTGGCGAAAAATTTCATTCAAGTCTCTCCTGTTAAATACGGACTGTCAGGCAAAAGGGTCAATTGGTGAGCGCGCCGGTAAATTCCCGGCAGCGGGCGCTCAAGGGGTTTCCGAACACCTGCGCCGGCGGCCCCGCCTCCTCCACCCGGCCCTGATGCAAAAACACGACCTGCGAGGATACATCGCGCGCAAAGCGCATTTCGTGGGTGACGAGCAGCATGGTGCGGCCTTCCTCGGCCAGATCGCGAATGACCTTCAGAACCTCGCCCACCAGTTCGGGATCGAGCGCCGAAGTGGGTTCGTCGAACAGCATCACCGCCGGCTCCATGCAGAGCGCGCGCGCAATGGCGGCACGTTGCTGCTGCCCGCCGGATAGGAATGCCGGATAGGCGTTTTTCTTGTCATAAAGCCCGACCTTGTTCAGCAGGGCTTCGGCCTTTTCAACCGCCTCCTGCCGCCTGACGCCGAGAACATGAACGGGCGCCTCGATGACGTTTTCCAGAACGGTGCGATGGGCCCAGAGATTGAAATTCTGGAACACCATGCCAAGGCCGGTGCGCAGTTTTTCCACCTGCCGCCAGCTTTTCGGCACCGCCTTGCCGTCGAGTCCGGTTTTCGTGGCGATTTCCTCGCCATTGACGATGACGCGGCCGCGATCCGGCGTTTCGAGAAAATTCATGCAGCGCAGAAAGGTGCTTTTGCCGGAACCGGAGGACCCGATGATCGAGATGACATCGCCCTTGTGGGCCTGCAAGGAAACGCCCTTCAAAACTTCATGCGTGCCGAAGCTCTTGTGGATGTCATCCGCCTCGAGCGCGCAGGCGCCTGTATCTGCCATCGATTGACCTAGCCGATCCGTTTTTTGAGTGCCGCCGCGCCAATAGCCGGGGTTTCGCGGTGCGACGTGCACAATAACAAAGACTTGAGCCGCGCATGTTTAGCGAAAATAGCCGCAGACGCGCGCAACAATCGGCTCTTTTACATATTTGCAACGAAAAATCATTTCAAAATATCACCTGGAGCGAACGACAGGGGAAACCTGCCCTTGCAGCGGTGTCGGGACGATGCCCGCTCCACCGACGGCTCTCTTCGGTTCCCCCTCCGCCTCGTCCTCGACAAGGCTGGCATTGGCCTGAAGGTGCAGACCCATCACGGCGACGATGAGGAAGAACCAGACGAAGCCGGTGCTGAGGAAAAACAGCGTTTCCAGAAAGCCGTAGAGCAACACATAAAGCCATACGCCGACATAAAGCCGCGTCAGCGGACTGTTGCGCGTGGCCTCGTTCATTTTGCCGAGATAGTGCAGCGGCAGGAGATAAATCCACACCATCACCAGCACCAGACCCGGCACGCCACCCGCCAGCAGAAGGTCGAGATAACCATTGTGCGAATCCGGCGCGGTCGTCGCCCAGGTATTGTTCTCGGTGAAACTCGACATCAGGGCATCGCTGCGCCAGAAGGCCTGATAGCCGTATCCCAGAAGCGGGCTTTGACGGATGTAATCGATGGCGACGGTCCAGATATCCCGTCTGCCGGTAAAGCTGGCGTCGAGCCCCAGCTTCGTCAGCATCTGCGAAAAGACGGGATCGACCGTGGTGCCGACGGTCACCAGCGCAAAAACCGCCAGAAACAGGGTCACGACCGTATAACGCCAGCGCGGCCAGCGCAGGATGAACCAGCCTGCCGCAATAATGATCGGCATCAGCCCGAGCGCGGTCTTGCCGCCCGACTTGACCAGAAAGACCAGCGACAGCAACAGCACCGACAGCCCGCCGATGAAGGACCAGCGCTTGCAGAGATAAATACCGACTATAATCAACACCGCCATGACCGAGGCGGCCTCGTTCTTATGGCGGAAAACCCCGCGCCAGTCCCCCGCCAGCAGCGGCTCCAGCGCATCGCTGGCCTGATGGATCGAGCGCGAGGGCAGCACGGTGATTCCGAAATAGCACAGGAACAATATGATCAGGGCGCATGTGGCAAGCAGCGTCGTGAAATGCCGCTCGGTGCGCGGCAATTGCAGGAAGCCGCCGGCAAGCACACAGATGATGGCGGACATGACCAGCCGCCTGAGCGAAAATAGCGGCGCTTCGCCCGCAAGCGAGGTCAGGACAAACCAGCCGAAAATCGCCGCCATCAGCAGGCGCGGCATGAAGAGGATGGAAAACGACCGCTCCTTCGCCATGAAGGCCAGGAAACTGAAAAACAGGATGATCGCGGTCAACTGGTTGAGCAGGTTGGACCCGGCCGCCATGGAGGAGCCCTGATAGGTCGATGAGAGCGAGATATAGGGCGAAAAGCCGACCGTGAAAAACAGGAACGTCACGTAAAACAACACGTCCCGCCAGTAGCCACGCCCCTGTTCGCCATGCGCTGCATCCATAAGGGGTTTTTCTCTCCCTCTTTCCTGAAGCCACCCGCATTGAAACTCGTGCTTCGCATATTCGATAATACTAATATCCCGCGCAAATCCTATTTTTTAGTTATTCATGATGCACGGGGAAATAGTACCGCGATCGTGCGCTTTTCCTCGGGAAATCGGAGCCCGTAGACGCCAAACCCCAAAAAATCGCCTATAAAAATTTATCCGTATTTCATCCAAAGGTTGCTTGCTTGAGCGTATTTTGTTAACCTCAACCGATGTGGTTGATGCAGATCAATATATTGATATTAATATGGTTTACTCCAAATCCGATACTTTCGATTCCACCGGATTGCAGGTTTTATATCTATATTAATACATTCAAATATACGCTGCCTATGGTTGATTTCGTCAATGCGTAAAAAGGTGGGGGCCGACGGTGGACGTTCCGATACACACCCATGTGGACGATGGCGATAGCGGTCACTTGACACAACGCCCGGTTCAAATCGGTGTGTCCGGCATCCGCCCCATGCGCAGGGAAGACGTTCCGGCTGTCGAGGCCGTGCTCAACAGCGCTTTCAGGAAAACCGGGCAGGAGCGGAACTTCGATTTCGGCTCCTATATCGAAAAACTGTTTTTCGGCAGCCCCGCCTTCAGCCCGGAAAACGGCAGCGTTGTCTACGATGCCGGGGAGAACGGGGTCACCAGCGTCATTCTCGCCGTGCCCATGCGCTTCGTTGCGAATGGAAAAACCATTACCGCACGGCTGCTCTGCGCCTTCGCATCGGACGGGAAACGCGGCGCACTCGGCGCGGCGCGTCTGTCCCGGGGCATGCGGGCCTCCAAACACGACATGTTGTTCTCGGATACGGCTTCACCCGTCAGCGCCGATCACTGGGTGGCGACCGGCGGCAACATGCTGCCGATTGAAAGCCTGCAATGGCACAAGGCGCTCAAGCCCTTCTGCACCATCGCGCTGCGCATGCCGCGCCGTTCGAAACTGGCCAAAACCACGCTGGCGCTCGCCGCGCTCGGATTTGTGGATGGAATCCTGCGACGATGGAAAAAGGGTCTGAGACCGCAGGAGGCCGCCGGCGCTACGGTGAGAACCGTGGATTACGAAACTTTCCGCCGCAGGGCGCTCGCGATGATCGAGCGTTTTTCCATTCGCCCGGAATGGTCTCACGAGGAATTCCACTGGCTGATCGAGATGAGCAGGACCAATGAAAGCCTCGGCGAACTGAAGGGCGTGGTGATCGAGAATGCCGAAGGCCATGCCATGGGCGCTGCGCTGTTTTTCGGCCAGCGGGGCAGAACGGCCTATGTGCTCAATCTCGTCTGCGATGCCGGTTGCGAAAACGATGTCCTCAACACCCTGTTCCGCCATTTCGATGACGAGAACTATGCCCATGTCACCGGCATGGCACAGCCCTTTCTCATCAACGCGCTTTACCGCCAGAACCACATGAGCTTCCGCCATGACGGCTATTTCTGCATGGCGACGCGCGATGACGCCCTGCGGGAAAGGGCGCTGGCCGGCGATATCTATATTGGCGGACTGTGCTCGGAGAGCTGGAGCAAGCTCATCACCGACTATTGAGCCCCCCGCCCCGCCTCACGACGGAAGACGGATCGAAACCCTCAAGCCTTGCTGAACCGCCCGACATTGGCCGAGATGAGATGGCGCAGCGCTTTCGCATAACGTTTGGAGCGCGTCTTGGCCGCCAGCGCGCTGGTCCAGTCCACCATCGATCCGTTGATGTCGAAATCGCCGAGCTGGCCTTCGGGAATATCGCCCTTTTCGATGCGCTCGACGATGGAGGCCAGCGCCGCATAAAATTCCGGCGAACGATAGGGCGGATGCAGTGAATACATGCCCTTGCCCGTGCCGAGAAAATCGAGGCGATAAACACCCGTGCGCATCATGTTCGTGCTCAGCACCTCCTCGGCGGGCATCGAGACAGGCTGCTGGTTGTAGGCATAGGAGCGGATGCGCCGTTTGACATCGGGCTTGAGCAGTTCCAGCGAGCCGATGCGTTTCGCAAAACGTTCCATGTCGATCATGAAAAGCCGGGTGGAAACGGTGGCGAAACGCCAGGTGGGAATGCGCGACGGCAGCTTGCGCGGCGCAGGAATATTCTTTACGCCGGGCATGCCAACATGGCGGGAGATATCCAGATCGCCGCGCACCGTCGGCGGCCCGGAAAAGGGCGTGATGCACAACGCATCCGGATTGGCCTTCTGAAGCGCGATGGCCTCGCCGAACCAGCTCTGGCTGCCGCCGCCGAACATCATGTCGCTGTCCATATGCAGCACATAACGGGCATTGGCGCGTTTCAGCCCGTAGAAATAGACATGGAAAGGCCCGCCATCGAAAGCCTTGGCGGGATAGGGGATCGGCGAGCGGGGAAAGAAGGTTTCCGTCACGGCGCTGCGCGCCGCATCGCTGTAATCGACGATATCCACGGAGAGATGCGGATAATTGGTCTGCATTTCCTCCAGCATGTCGAAGAGACGCTGGCGCGCCGCATCGAAACCGTTCCCCTTGTAGCGGCCGGCCCCCACCTGGCCCGTATCGACGGTCAGCAGGATGCGGTCCACCTGTCCGCCCCAGACCCTGAGCTGATGCGGCAGGGTCAGGGCCGCATGCGGGGCATCGAAGGGGTGCAGGTTGATTTGCAGCGCCTTTTGCACGGGAGGAAGCGGCATTTCAGCATTCATAGTCATGCACCACGGTTCCGGAATTCATTGATGATGGCCATCATGGGTTTTTCGTTGAAACTCCAGTCCAGCGGCAGCGGCCGGTTGGCGGTGCCGTCCCGGCGCGGATAGGCCCAGCGGATCCAGCTATATTGATCCGAGATGCCCCATGTGGTGATGGAGGAAAGCGCACCGCCCGCAGAAGCCGCCTCCAGAAACTCGCGGACCTGGCCGTTGATCAGCATATCGCGTTCAGCTTCCGGTGCGGGCAGCGTCTGGTCCATCACATCCAGCTCCGTTACCAGAACGGCAAGACCGTAACTGCGCATTTCCGCCGTGAAGGCGGCAAGCTCGTCCTTGGCGATCGGCCAGCCGCCGCGCAAATGCCCCTGCAGGCCGACGGCGTTGATCGGCGCGCCCTTCTCCAGCAGTTCGAGAATGAGATTGCGAAAGGCGGCGCGTTTGGCCGGCGATTTCTCGGCGGCAAATTCCACGTCATATTCGTTGAGCACGAGCTGCGCCTTCGGATCGACGGCATGGGCGATCTCGAAAGCCTTCTTGATGGCGTCCGGCCCGGCGCCGTAATACCAGGCATCGCGCCGCGCGCGCACATTGCCCGGCACGTCGGGGATCGGCTCATTGACCACGTCCCAGCTATGGATCACGTCCTTATAACGCTCCATCACCGTGACGATATGGGTCTCCATCAGCTTCTCGACCTTCACGCCGCCGCCGATGCTCGCAAGCCAGGGCGCATTGGAGGCATACCAGATCAGCGGATGGCCGTGCATGGAAAGCTTATGCTGACGGGCGAAATTGGCGATTGCATCGGCGGCGGCGAAATCGAACGCCTCCGCCGAAGGCCGCAGGACCTCCCATTTCATTTCGGTAACGGGGGTAATGCGCGAGCAATATTTCACCACCGCCTCGCCGATGCGGCTATCGGCCGTGAGATCCGGCAGGTAAACGGCCGCGCCGTAAGGGGCGGTTTTGCTCGCCGCTTTCTTCTGTGCGGCAAAGGCCGAGCCGGCCACGGCATGCAGCAGGCCAGCGCTTGCCGCACCGCCCATAAAATTCCGCCGCCCAATCCGCATGCACCCGCCTCCGCAACCTTTATTCCCAAAACATAACATTCCGATCATAGGAAAAGGATATTAAAGATTTGCAAGGTTAACCGACGTTATACCACGTCATAATTGGCCAGACCCGCTTAATGCGGTAGTAACTTCGCTGTGCGAATTCTTGGCCCACGCCGCATGGAGTTTGAAGTCTTGGTTTCCGTTTCGATTGTCATTCCCGTTCGCAATGGCGAGCGTTACATCGTGGAAGCGATCGAAAGCGTGTTGCTGCAGGGCGAGACCATCGGCGAAGTGCTGGTGGTCGATGACGGCTCCACCGACACCACCGCACAAAAGGTGGAAGGTTTTTCCGACCCCCGCGTCAAATTGCTGGCCCGGCCGCAGGGAAGGCAGGGCGTTTCCGCCGTGCGCAATTTCGGCCTGTCGCAGGCGCGCGGCGAATGGACGATGTTTCTCGATGCCGACGATCGCCTTAAACCGGGCGCCATCGCGGCCCTTTGCGCCGGCATTTCCGGGCCGGATGTCGTCGCCGTCTATGGCGATTACGAGCGCATCGATGAAAACGGCGTCAAGATCGGCCGGCGCAATCTCATTCGCCGCCGGGAAAAACCCGATGGTTTCATCCTCCAGCCGCTGCTCGGCGGCAACTTCATCGTCAATGGCGGCATCATGCTGGTCAGGACCCGCATCTTTCAGGAATTCGGCGGTTTCGACGAGACTTTGCGTTATGCCGAAGACTGGTATGGCTGGTGCAGGCTGGCCGCCGCCGGCCGTTTCGTTTACCTGCCTGGCTGCCATGTGCTGGATTACCGCGTGCACAGAACGAGCGTGATGATGAACCGGCTTTTGACCTTCCGGGATTGCGAACCGGCAATCGAGGCCGTGTTTTCCGACCCGGCCATCGTCGCTGCCGTTTCGCCGCCGGAGCTGCGACGGCTTCGCCGCCGGTCCGAAAACCACATGAATGCCTATACCGTGGCGCAGGCCTTCCGCGCCCGCCGCTACCGCGAGGCCTTTTCGGCGCTTGCCGATACCTTCCTCAACCGCCCGCGCCAGAGCCTCAGGGCCGTCGTTTTTTCCGCCGCAGCGCTTGCCGGAATTTAGGAGTTTCCATGTCCGAGATCATGCCGGAAGCGGTGGTGTGCATTCCGAGTTTCCGCCGGCCGGAAGGCCTGAAAAAGACGCTTCGGTCACTCGCAGCCCAGAAGGTCGATTTTCCCTTCGCCATCGTCGTGGTCGATAATGACGGCGCGGGCCAGGCGGGCCTTGCGGTCGCGCGCGCCTTTTTCGCCGAAAGCGGCATGGCCGGCGAGGCATTGGTCGAACCGACGCAAGGCAATTGTTACGCCATCAACACGGCCTTCCGCACCGCCCGGCAAAGCTATGCTTCGGCTGAGTGGTTCCTGATGATCGATGACGACGAGGCCGCCTCCCCCGTCTGGCTTGCCGAAATGGTTTCGGCGGCGAAATCCTTCGGCGTCGATATCGTCGGCGGACCGGTCAACCGGGAATTCGACGCACCGGCTTCGAAGGCGGTTCTCTCGCATCCGCTGTTCGGCTCCATCGAAGCGCCGACCGGCCCCGTCGAGCAAATCCACGGATCGGGCAACTGCCTGATCTCACGGCGGGTTTTCGAGACGCTGGCGAAACCGGAATTCGACGTGCGCTTCAACTTCCTCGGCGGCGGCGACATGGATTTCTTCACCCGCTGCCGCAAGGCCGGTTTCAAATTCGCCTGGAATGCGCAAGCGCTCATCATCGAATATGTGCCGGAAAACCGCATGGCGCCACGCTGGATCATGGAGCGCTCGCTCCGAACCGGCATCATCAATTACAGCATCGACCGTGCCCGACGCCCCGGCCTGAAGGGTGGGCTGCTGCTTGCCGCCAAAAACGCCGTCAGCCTGTGCCTGTCTCTTGTCCGCGCCGTTTCCGCCTTCGTGAAAACCGGAACCCTGCTGCCAGCCACGCATCCGCCGCTGATGTCCATCGGCCGCGTGATGGCAAGCCTCGGCATTACGCTCACGCCCTACAAGGCGCCGGCGAAGAAGAGCTGAAGCGGGATAGCTTCGGCTCAGCCAAGGGTTTTTTGCCTGCCGAGCGAGATCGTATTCGTGAGCCGTTTCTGGAAACCGAACGACGACAAGGCCGTCGCGAGGACGAGGAGCGGCACGAGCACCGGCCAGAAGAAACAAAGGACGATGCCGGTCACGCGATAAAAATCCCAGTCCTTGCCGCGGCGGGCGCCTTCGATATAGGTCATGGCGAGAGAGGTAACGGTGCCAATTCCATATATGAAAAGAGAAATGGACGTAATCACCATTGATGGCCTCAATAAATCTATGATTCGAATAAATTTGTAATATTGATGCACTGTAGCGCAGATGTTCGCAGTTGCAACGGATTTCAGCGACGCAGCGCATCCATTCAATAAGTTAGGAAAATCTTATATTGTCGGGCGGGAGGCGCACGCGCGGTTTATTCTTTGCGTAGCAGCAGCTTGTCGCGATGATCTAGCGACCTTGTCCCGAAGCTCCGAAGCGATACTTCAGCAGCGAATATATGGCGATAGGATTGGTCAGCAGGTAACGTTTTCCGAGCCGCTTCGGCTCGAGCATGGCCCGGTAGAGCCATTCCAGCCCCATATCCTGCATCCATTGCGGCGCCCGGCTGTTCTTGCCGGCGAGGAAATCGAAAAGGCCGCCGCAGGTCTTGATTACGGCGATGCCGGAAAGCCTGTCCAGATTGCGCGAGACGAAACGCTGCTCCAGCGGTATGCCGAAGCCGACCCAGAGAATATCCGTCCCGGATGCCGCGATATCGGCTAGGATCGCCTCTTCCTCGGCCCGGCTGAAATAACCGTTGCGCCGCCCCGCAAATACGAGGCGCGGATAAAGCCTCTGCATTTCCTCGACCGCCGCGCGGTTCACCTCTTCGGAACCGCCGAGGAAATAGAAACGGCTACCGGTCTCTTCGGCGCGCTTCGCAACCGCATGAACGAGATCCGTGGTCGCAACCCGCTCTCTCAATGCCTTCGGGCAGAATTTGCGGGAGAAGATCACCAGCGACATGCCGTCCGCATGAATCTGGTCCGCCTGCCGCAGCATGGCGTCGAATTCCCGGTCGTGATGGCAAAGCGCGATGACCTGACCGTTTGCCGATGTCGAATAAAACGGTTTTGCACCGGCCGCACGCGCCGTCGTCGCGCGCAGGATGAAATCCCGCGCGGTTTCGTCGATGGTCGCGTCGGTAATGGGCAACGCCGCAAGCGGAATAACCGGCCAGACCTGGCCAGTCCCCTCCGCATCCGGCATCTCTCTCCCTGTCATAATCTGTCCGGTGTCCAAGATAGGCATCGTTTCATTGTTATATTCACGCTTATGCTTAGGGTATAAGGCTTCAAACACTACGAAGAACTATCATTAATATTTTTATAAATCCCCGTATGCGGCGGCCATTTTACACGCCTGAAGGTTGTGCGCCACATTTTCCGCCTATTCCGGTTTTCCAGCCGATGGGTTAAGGGACGCGGAAATCAAACCACGGAAGGGCTCCGGCCATGGAAACAATCTCGATCGACAATCGCGGCGATTTCGGCCTCTGGGCGATAGAACGGGCGAAAGAAATCGTCGCCAACGAGGCGTCCGACCTTGCCATTTCGGTTCGCGACGGTGACGAAGCGGGCATTCGCGATGCCGGCAATGCACTGGGCGCGGCCATCGCCGCCGCGCTGCTCGAGGTTTATGACGGTCTGATTTCGGAAGAATAAGGCGACGCGCAGCCGCCTTGTCTTACCGCGCCGCGACGTCCGCGTGATCGTCCCGGCGAAGATAACCCCAGAGGCCGAGCGCCACGGCAATTGCCAGACCAAGGAACAGGCCGCCCATGCCGCCGGCGATCAGGAACGTCAGCTTGCCCGGCGGCCAGCTTCTGGAATTGGGCGCAACCGGCTGCGAAATCACCCGCACATTGGTGGAATCGATCGACTGCTGTTCGGCAAGCTGGCGCGAGCGGGTGAGATAAGTCTCATAGATCGCCGCCGCCGAGCGGGCGTCACGATCGAGATCACGCAGCCGCACCTGCGCCTCATTGTCGGTAAAGACATTGGCGCGTTCCGCCACCGCTTTCAGCCGCAGGGCATCGAGTGAGGAGCGCGCCTCCGCGACGTTGATCTTTGCCGCTTGAAGGATACGCCGCGCCTCATCCGCCATTCCCTGTTCCAGCATCGCCCGCTCCGCACCCGCGGTCGCAAGACGCGGATGGCGCGCGCCATAGGTCAGCGTCATCGCACCGATCTGCTGTTGCAGCGTGCTGTATTGCGCGCGGATGGTATTCATCGTCTGGCTGTCGAAGATGGCGTCGCTCTGGGTGCGGTTCTGCGCAATCGCCGCCTCCATCTGCTTGAGGCGCGATTCTTCCTGAATGAGGCGCTGCTGGGTCGCAAGCACCTGAGCGTTCAGCTCACCGGAAGCCAGATTGCTGACGAGCTGGCCGTTATTTTCCTGCAGGCCGTTCTCACGGCGAAAATCGGCCACGCGCTTTTCGGCGGCGGTCACATTCTCGCGCATTTCCTCGAGCCGCCTCCTGAGATCGTCAACGACGCGTTGACTGCTGTCGGAGTTTGTCTGGAATAGCTCGCTTTCGAAAGCCTTCACGATGGCCTTGGAGACAGTCACCGATTTTTCGGCATCATTGGTCCAGACCGAAAGCGTCACGACAAAGGAGCGCGGGTCGCGTTCCGCCGCCACCCGATCGCCGAGCGAACGAAGCGCACCGACCCGGTTGTCGTCATCTTCCGGTTTCGATGAGAACATCGCCTTCAGCCGGGCGAGCGGCGGTGGACTGATGAATTCAGGGTCCTGATCGAGCTTCAACTCGTCCACCACCCGTGCCAGCACGTTGCGCGAGGTGATGGTGCGCAGCTTGCTTTCCACCTCGAGGATTTGCGTGTCGCGCTGCTGGTTGGGTGAAAACACGCCGTCATTGACGACATTCAGGTTGGAGGGATTGACGACGATATCCGTATAGGCCTTGTAGCGCGGCGGCGTCATGGAGGCATAGGTCAGCGCGCCGGCGACGCAGAGAACGATTGCCAGCACGATCCAGACAATGCCTTTGCGAAGCCAGAGGATGACGTCATCCACACCGATCCTGTCGATATGTTTCAGGCCCGGCAGCGCAGTCGCCAGACTGCCGCTCGGCGAAGCCGTCTTCACCGGCGTCTCGGCCGCAGCCGGCTCGGCGACGGTTTTCGCCGGTTTCGGCTCCAGATGCTCCTTCAGCACCGTGCGCTCGAAAACCTCGTCCTCATCCACCAGATCGTCCAGCAGGGAACCATGGGTTCTCGCGGCAGGCGCCGTTTTTTCATCGAGCGGACGTGCCTGCTTATGTCCCGCCTTTTGAAGCCTGTACATCAGCCAATCCAACTCGAACGAACCACAAAAAGGCCGGCAACAGAGGGTTCCCATCGTCGCCAGAGCCGCTATCGACGGACAAGTTTAAATATGACGGGTGAATTTTAGGTTACCCGCATCAGTCCCGCCATCATCACCTATTCGCGTCCGCGTTGAAAGGGATGATTGACTTGAATGGATCGATACGGTTCTTTCAACCGTTATATTTTTGCATTATCCATTTGACCCTCAAAGATTTTATCGAAACGGAGTTTGGAATGAGCCTGAAATTTGGAACGAGCGGCCTTCGCGGCCTCTCCGTCGATCTGAAAGGAAAAGCCTCGGCCGTTTATGCCACGGCATTTGCGAGGCACCTTCTCACGTCGGGCCAGGCAAAGGCGGGCGATCCCATTCTCGTCGGCCGCGATTTCCGCGATTCGAGCCCGGATGTTTCCGCCACCTGCATCGCCGCGCTCAAAAAAGCCGGCCTGACCCCGTTCGATTGCGGCACGGTGCCGACACCCGCGCTGGCGCTTTACGGCCTGTCGCTGAAGGCCGGCGCGCTGATGATCACCGGCTCGCATATCCCGGCCGACCGCAACGGCATCAAGTTCTACCGCCCGGACGGTGAAATCGACAAGCAGGACGAGACGGCGATTGCCGCTCTTGCCGCCGAGATCGAAGCGGAAGGCATCAGCGACGAGGCGGCGACCGCAGAGGACCATTCCGCCGCGGCAGCCGAACTTTTCTACGAGCGCAACATCGCGCTGCTGCCGGAAAAAGCGCTCTCCGGCCTCAAGATCGGCGTTTACCAGCACAGCACGGTGGCGCGCGATCTCTTTGTCGACGTGCTTGCCCATTATGGTGCGGATGTCGTTCCGCTCGGCCGCTCCGAAACCTTCATCCCTGTCGATACCGAAGCGGTCTCGCCGGAAACGCTGGCCCTTCTCAAGAAATGGTCGCCGGAGCACGGTCTCGACGCCATCGTTTCCGCGGATGGCGACGGCGACCGTCCGCTGCTGACCGATGAAAACGGCGTGCCGCTGCGCGGCGACCTCATCGGCCTGATCACCGCCAATTTCCTCGGCGCCGGCGTGGTCGTCACCCCCGTCACCTCCAATTCCGGCATCGAGGCAAGCGGTTCGTTCGACGTCGTCCGCACCAAAGTCGGCTCCCCTTTCGTGATCGCGGGAATGGCTGAGGCGCTCGCCGCCGGCAAGAACGGTGTCATGGGCTTCGAGGCCAATGGCGGCCTGCTGACGGCCTCTGCCTTCACACTTAACGGTCGGGCGCTTTCGCCGCTGCCGACGCGTGACAGCTTCCTGCCGGTTCTCGCCGTGCTGCTTCTCTCGGCAGAACAGAAAAAGCCGCTGTCGCAGATCGCCGCCGCCTATAACCTGCCGGTCGCCGCCGCCGACCGTCTGGAAAATTTCGCGCAGGAAAAGAGCGCCGCCCTGATGACGCATCTGCGCGCCTCGCGCAGCAATCTCGAGGCCTTCCTCGCACCGGTCGGCACCGTGAAGACGCTGAGCGACATCGACGGCCTGCGCGTCGCGCTCACCGATGGCAGCACCATCCATTTCCGCCCTTCCGGCAACGCTCCCGAAATGCGCTGCTACGTCGAAGCCGCCAATCAAGACGAGGCCGAAACGCTTCTGAACAAGGGACTCGATCTCATCCGCAATTTTGGGTGAGAGTGGATGCCGCATACGCGATGGTGTAAGCTGCACGCATGAAGAGAACGGACGCAATCAGGAAACTCAAGCGCCACGCCCATGCAGTGAAAAGCATGGGCGCGACGTCGCTCTATCTTTTCGGATCGACGGCCCGCGATGAGGCCCTTGCCTCCAGCGATCTGGACATCTTCATCGACTATGATCCGGGCCGCCGTTTCTCGTTGATCGATCTCGTCGGTATCAAGCAGTTTCTGGAAGAAGAATTGGCCGTGGAGGTCGATGTGACGACACGCAACAGCCTCCACCCGCTGCTCCGGAATGACATCGAGCAATCCGCCGTACGGATATTTTGATGACCAGACGTAGGGTCGGGCCGGTTCTCGCCGAAATTCTGGAGGCCATAAACGGCATTGAGACCCACACCGCAGGCCTGTCGCTCACTGATTTCCAGCAAAATTGGCTCCTCAAACTCGCCGTGCAACGCGCCCTCGAAATCGTCTCCGAGGCGTCCCGTCACCTATCCGATGACTTGCTGGAGCTTGCGCCGGACGTACCGTGGAAACAGATTCGGGGAATCGGCAATATTCTGCGTCATGAGTACCACAAGATCGCGGATGATGTCGTTTGGGCCGTGGTCACCGAACATGTGCCGCCGCTCAAAATTGCTGTTGAGGCTATCCAACGATCCGTCGAAAGTGAAAACTGAGGACTTATCAGCGCCGTGTCGCAAATGTCGCACCCCGCCCGTGCCCTGTTGCTCTTCCGGCTCCATGGAGCGATAAGGACCGGAGGGCCACAAGAGGCGGATTATGAGCGGCGAGACCATTACCCTTTATGAAGCGATAGGTGGCGATGCGACCGTCAGGGCCCTGACCCGGCGCTTCTACGAATTGATGGATACCCTGCCGGAAGCGGCGCGCTGCCGCGCCATCCATCCCGCCGATCTTTCCGGCAGCGAGGCGAAGTTTTACGATTATCTGACGGGATATCTTGGCGGACCGCCCGTCTATGTCGAGAAACATGGCCACCCGATGCTGCGCCGCCGCCATTTCGTCGCCCCCATCGGCCCGGCAGAGCGGGATGAATGGCTGCTCTGCTTCCGACGCGCCATGGACGAGACCATCGAAAACCCGAAGCTGCGCGAGATCATCTGGACGCCGGTGGAGCGGCTGGCCTTTCACATGCAGAACCAGGAGGCGGACAGCCAATGACCACGCAGAGCGCGACCATCGCAAGCCTGCCGCGCGAAAGATTGCGGGCCTTCATTCTGTTGCTGGGCGGCCTCCTGGGTGCTGCAGGCGTCATGCTTGCTGCCGCTGCCACCCACACCGGCGAAACCTATATGCTCGGCAATGCTTCGGCCATGTCGCTGGCGCATGCGCCGGTGCTGGTGGCGCTTCATATCGGCGGGGATCGCATCAGAACCGCCATTCCGGCAGGCCTGATCCTCGGCCTCGGCACCGCGGTCTTTGTCGGCGATCTCGTCACCCGGCATTTTTCCGGCCACAGCCTGTTTCCCTACGCCGCACCCACGGGCGGCCTCGGCATGATCGCCGGATGGCTGGTACTGTGCGCCGGGGCATTTCTGAAGCCGAAGGGCTAGAGCGCGTCCGGTTTAAACCGAACCGTCGGACGTGCCCTACCTCTCTGTTTTACGCATTTTCCGGACGTAAAACCGCGTCGCACTTTGACTGGAAATGCTTCAGCTTTAGCCCTTACGCCGTGTCCAGCGAAACGAGAGGATATTGCGGCCCTCTTCGGCCGCCGCGCCGATCTCGAAGGATGGCGTTTCACCGGGTTGGCGGGTGCGCAGATAGGGAAAGGTCACGACATTGCTGCCGCTTCCGGCAAGGCGATTGCGCCTTTCGCGTTCACCGATGATTTCATAGATGTCCGGCAAAGCCGGATCGGCGGCCTGTTCGGCCATCTTGTGCAGTTCCACGCGGCAGGCTTCCGCCGCCGCTGGCACTCCATCCTTAAAATTATTGCGCTCGTCGCTCATCGTTCGAGGTCCGTTCATTCATCGTCTGCAGCGCCCGCTCCAGACTGGATTTGCTGCCGTTGCGCAGCGGAATGAACGTCTTGCCGAATTTCTTGCAACCGGACTTCACCCGCAGACACGCATCGTGGCTGATACAGTCGATCGGGCAGAAAACGCAGTCGACGGAGGGAAGCACGGTATCGATGCGCGAGACGGCTTCACGCAGGCCGCCATCGTGATGAATGAGCTCCGCGCCGAAATTGCTGGCGATCTGGCGAAGATGAGCAACCTGACAGTCACGGCCGCCGACATAAAGAAAGCTTTTGGGACCGGAAAGCTGCTGTTCGGCCACGTCCCGCTCGGTTTGGGGAACGCCCTTGCCCTGCTTGCCGCCACGTTCGGCCTTCTTCTTTTCCTTGCGTGCCATTCCCTCACCTGCCGGTTGATTTTTCAATGCCCCGGACGTTCGGGATGCCGGCACCATAATAAAGATGAGTTTTGGAGTAAAGTATAAAGGTGATAATTTTCCTCATGTTTCGGCATAAAGAATCGATTGCTTAGAGCATTTCCAGGAAAAGTGGACCCGGTTTCCCGTCCGGAAATGCGCCAAAACAAAGAGTTAGAGTGTTTTCGCGATTCGAAGAACGCGAAAACACTCTAGGCGCGAGAACGGTTCCGTTCAGCCGTTTATCCGCAATCCGCCCATGAAAAGCTGCTCCAGATGCCGGGCCGCATCCTCGAAACGGCCCTCGCCGCCATTCTTCTCGCCCAGCACCGCCCGCACCTGCACATCGAAATCCGCATAATGCTGCGTGGTAGACCAGATGGAAAAAATGAGGTGATAAGGATCGCATTTGGCCATCCGTCCGGCCTTCACCCAGGCGCGGATCACCTCGGCCTTTTCATCCACCAGTTGTTTCAGCGGCCCCTTCAGCTCATCCTCGATATGCGGCGCGCCCTGTAGGATTTCATTGGCGAACAGGCGGCTTTCACGCGGGAAATCGCGCGACATTTCCAGCTTGCGACGAATATAGGAGCGAATCTCGCTTTCAGGATTGCCCTCGGCATCGAAAGCGCGCAGCGGGTCGAGCCATGTGTCCAGCACCCGCTCGATCAGCGCGCGATGCATCGCCTCCTTGGTGCGGAAATAATAAAGCACGTTCGGTTTCGACATGCCGGCCGCCTCGGCAATCTGATCGATGGTGGAGCCGCGAAACCCGTTTGTGGAAAAAACACTGAGCGCGGCTTCAAGAATCGCTTCCTGCTTTTCTTCCTGAATGCGGGTCCGCTTCTGTGTTTTCGCTGCGCGCGGTATGGCCATTCTCAGCTCTCTGTTTCTTTTCCATGCAATTGCCGTTACAGTATGCTTAAAAAATAATCTCCGCGTACAGTTTAGGCAAAATTACTGCGATTCGTCACAAAATCCCTTGCTGACGCCACCGCGAATTTGCAATGTTTACCAGCCGGTCAATTTATCCCCCATCGCCACCACAAGGCAATGGCTGTTATCTTAACCGGCAAAAAAGGGAACGGCACAAGCTTTGCTTCGATAAAAACAAAACAGGTGAGGACGACACTTCATGGCGGCGGGTAAGAACTTGACGGTCAATGGCGACCGTCTGTGGGACAGTCTGATGGATATGGCGAAGATTGGCCCCGGCATTGCCGGCGGCAATAATCGCCGCACGCTGACGGATGAGGATGCGGAAGGCCGCCGCCTGTTCCAGCGCTGGTGCGAAGCGGCCGGGCTGACGATGGGCGTCGACCGCATGGGCACCATGTTCGCCACCCGCCCCGGCGAGGATCCGGACGCGCTTCCCGTTTATATCGGCAGCCACCTCGACACCCAGCCGACTGGCGGCAAGTTCGATGGCGTGCTCGGCGTGCTGGCAGGGCTGGAGGTGGTGCGCAGCCTGAATGACTTGAACATCAAAACCAAACACCCGATCACGGTCACCAACTGGTCAAACGAGGAAGGCGCGCGCTTTGCCCCGGCCATGCTGGCCTCCGGCGTCTTCGCCGGCATTCACGATCTCAATTATGCCTATGGCCGCACCGATACCGACGGCCAGACCTATGGCGAAGAGCTGAAGCGCATCGGCTGGCTGGGCGAGGAAGAGGTGGGCGCGCGCAAAATGCACGCTTATTTCGAATATCACATCGAACAGGGGCCGATCCTGGAAGCGGAAAGCAAACAAATCGGCGTGGTCACCCATTGCCAGGGCCTGTGGTGGCTGGAAGTGACGCTGACCGGCAAGGAAGCCCACACCGGCTCCACCCCGATGGCCATGCGCGTCAATGCCGGCCTTGCCGCCGCCCGCATTCTCGAAAAGGTGCAGGAGGTGTCCATGGCCCACCAGCCGGGCGCCGTCGCCGGCGTTGGCCAGATGATCTTCACGCCCAATTCCCGCAATGTGCTGCCCGGCAAGGTGGTCTTCACCATCGACCTCAGAACCCCCTCACAGGCGAAACTCGACAGCATGCGCGCCATCTTCGAACGCGAGGTGCCGCAGATCGCCGAAGAACTCGGCGTGGGCTGCTCAATCGAGGCCATCGGCCATTTCGATCCCGTCACCTTCGACCCCGTTTTGGTCGGCCGCGTGCGCTCCGCCGCCGAAAAACTCGGCTACAGCCACATGGATATCATCTCCGGCGCCGGCCACGATGCCTGCTGGACGGCAAGGGTCGCCCCCTCCACCATGATCTTCTGCCCTTGCGTAGACGGGCTTTCCCACAACGAGGCCGAAGAAATTTCGCCGGAATGGGCAGCCGCCGGCTGCGATGTGCTGCTGCATGCAGTGCTGGAGACTGCGGAGATCGCGGAATGACCGCCACCATCATTAAGAACGGCACCATCGTCACCGCCGACCTCACCTACAAGGCCGATGTGAAGATCGAAGGCGGCAGGATCACCGAGATCGGGCCTGATCTGACCGGCGGCACGGTACTCGATGCCACCGGATGTTATGTCATGCCCGGCGGCATCGATCCGCATGTGCATCTGGAAATGCCCTTCATGGGCACCTATTCCGCCGATGATTTTGAGAGCGGCACGCGCGCGGCGCTTGCCGGCGGCACGACCATGGTGGTGGATTTCTGCCTGCCGGAGCCGGGGCAATCGCTTCTTGATGCCCTGCAGCGATGGGACAACAAGGCGACCCGCGCCAATTGCGATTATTCCTTCCACATGGCCGTCACCTGGTGGGGCGAGCAGGTCTTCAACGAGATGAAGACGCTGGTGCGGGAAAAAGGCATCAACTCCTTCAAGCACTTCATGGCCTATAAGGGCGCTTTGATGGTGAATGACGACGAGATGTTCGCCTCCTTCTCGCGCTGCGCCGAACTGGGCGCCATTCCCTTCGTGCATGCGGAAAACGGCGATATCGTCGCGCAGATGCAGGAAAAGCTGATGGCGCAGGGCAATGTCGGGCCGGAGGCGCATGCCTATTCCCGTCCGCCCGCCGTGGAAGGCGAGGCCACCAACCGCGCCATCATCATCGCCGATATGGCCGGTGCGCCGCTTTATGTCGTCCACACCTCCTGCGAGCAGGCCCATGAAGCCATCCGCCGCGCCCGGCAAAACGGCATGCGGGTCTATGGCGAACCGCTGATCCAGCACCTGATCCTCGATGAAAGCGAATATGCCAATCCCGATTGGGATCACGCCGCCCGCCGGGTCATGTCGCCGCCCTTCCGCAACCGGCAACATCAGGACAGCCTCTGGGCGGGTCTGGCATCAGGCTCGCTGCAATGTGTGGCGACCGACCATTGCGCCTTCACCACCGAACAGAAACGCTTCGGCCTTGGCGATTTCCGCAGGATACCGAACGGCACCGGCGGGCTGGAAGATCGCATGCCGCTGCTCTGGACCCATGGCGTGGCGACCGGCCGGCTGACGATGAACGAATTCGTCGCCGTCACCTCCACCAACATCGCCAAGATCCTCAACATCTATCCGAGAAAAGGCGCGATCCTCGTCGGCAGCGATGCCGATATCGTCGTCTGGGATCCGGCGCTGGAAAAGACCATCAGCGCGGCGAGCCAGCAATCGGCCATCGATTACAACGTGTTCGAAGGCCAGAAGGTCAAAGGCCTGCCGCGCTACACCCTGTCGCGCGGTCTCGTCAGCATCGAGGAGGCTACCATCGAAACGCAGCCGGGCCACGGCCAGTTCATCGCCCGCGATGCGTATCCAGCCGTCAGCCGGGCGCTTTCCACCTGGAAGGAACTCGTCGCGCCGCGCAAGGTGGAGCGCAGCGGCATTCCGGCATCGGGTGTATGACCGTGAGCACCGGGCCGAAACGCGAAATCGTCATCGCCGCCGCCGTTCTCCTCAATGAGCGGCGGCAGATGCTTGTCGTGCGCAAGCGCGGCACCACGCAATTCATGCAGCCGGGCGGCAAGATCGATCCAGGCGAAACGCCGGAACAGGCGCTTCACCGCGAACTTGCCGAGGAAATCGGCCTGACGCTGCCCGAAAATGCCGCCCGTTATGAAGGCGTCTTTCGCGAGGAGGCCGCCAATGAGACGGGGGCGGACGTCGTCGCCCATACATTCATCGCGAGGCTTCATGCCGATGTGGCCCCGCAGGCGGAAATAGAGGAAGTGCGCTGGCTCGATCTCGACGGCCACACCGGCGTAACGATCGCAAGGCTTACGGAAACCCAAATACTGCCGCTGGCGCGCGCGGCCCTGACGGAAAGCGAAACCAAGCCCAGATGAACCAGGCCTCCCCCTATTCCGTCGTTTCCGCCAGAAATCTCGGCCTTACTTTCGAAACGGGCGATGGCCCGGTGCACGCACTCTCCAATGTCGACCTGGAGGTTGGCAAAGGCGATTTCGTCTCCTTCATCGGCCCTTCCGGCTGCGGCAAGACCACCTTTCTGCGGGTCATCGCCGATCTGGAAAAACACACATCCGGCGACATCACCGTCAACGGCACGACGCCGGAAAACGCCCGCCGGGACCGCTCTTACGGTTACGTTTTTCAGGCCGCCGCCCTTTATCCGTGGCGCAGCATCGAAAAGAACATTGCGCTGCCGCTCGAAATCATGGGCTATACCAAGGCCGAGCAGCGCGAGCGCGTCGAGCGCACGCTCGATCTCGTCAACCTCAACGGTTTCGGCAAGAAATATCCCTGGCAGCTTTCCGGCGGCATGCAGCAGCGCGCCTCCATTGCCCGCGCTCTCGCCTTCGATGCCGACCTGCTGTTGATGGACGAGCCCTTCGGCGCACTGGATGAGATAGTGCGGGATCACCTCAACGAACAACTGCTGAAACTCTGGGATACGACCGGCAAGACCATTTGCTTCGTCACCCATTCCATCCCCGAAGCGGTCTATCTTTCGACCAAGATCGTCGTGATGTCGCCGCGGCCGGGCAGAGTGACGGATGTGATCACATCGACGCTGCCACGGGAAAGGCCGCTGGACATCAGGGAGACGCCGGAGTTTCTGGCGATTGCGCATCGGGTGCGTGAGGGGCTGAAGGCGGGGCATAGCTATGAGGGGTGAGGTCAGCGCCAGCATTACCCCCCTCTGCCCTGCCGGGCATCTCCCCCTCAAGGGGGGAGATCAGCAAGAGGCGCGACCACCGCTTCATTCGCAAAGGTTAAGACGTGCGAGACCTCACCACGAGTCGATCTCCCCCCTTGAGGGGGAGATGTCCGGCAGGACAGAGGGGGGTAAGCCACACCCAGAAGGCACCGCTAAGCCCCACCCGCGGCAAAAGCGGCGGAGCGAAAACCCATGACCCTCCTCCGCCACCGCATCCTCCCCATCCTAACCGTCCTCCTCGCCATCCTCATCCTCTGGCACCTCGCCGTCATCTACCTCAACATGCCCTTCGCCCGCGATCAGGCCACCCGCGCCGGTCAAACGCCGGGCTTCTTCGAGCTCCTGCCGCAAACCTTCGCCCAGGAGCGCCCGGTTCTCCCCGCCCCGCACCAGATTGCCGCCGAACTGTGGGACACCACGGTCAACAAGGCCATCACCTCCAAGCGCAGCCTCATTTACCACGCCGGCGTTACGCTCTCGGCCACGCTGCTCGGTTTCGCCATCGGTGCGGTACTCGGCATCCTGCTTGCCGTCGCCATCGTGCATAACCGCGCCATGGACCGCTCCGTCATGCCGTGGATCATCGCCAGCCAGACCATCCCCATCCTTGCCGTCGCGCCGATGATCATCGTCGTCCTGAACTCCATCGGCATTTCCGGGCTGCTGCCGAAGGCGCTGATCTCCACCTATCTTTCCTTCTTTCCCATCGTCGTCGGCATGGTGAAGGGTCTCCGAAGCCCGGAGACGATCCAGCTCGACCTGATGCACACCTATAATGCCTCACCCGGCCAGATATTCTGGAAGCTGCGCTGGCCCGCGGCGCTGCCCTATCTCTTCACCTCGCTGAAGATCGCCGTCGCCATTGCGCTGGTCGGCGCCATCGTCGGTGAATTGCCGACAGGCGCTGTTGCCGGGCTTGGCGCGCGTCTGCTTTCCGGTTCCTATTACGGCCAGACGGTGCAGATATGGGCGGCGCTGTTCATGGCCGCCGGTGTGGCTGCGCTGCTCGTATCCATCATCGGCATCGCCCATGCCGCCGTCCTCAAGAGAATGGGAGCCCGGCCATGACCCATCCCGGCTGGTTTTTCGGCGCGATCCTGTTCTGGTTTGCCGCCTGGGCCTTCAACGAATGGCTGGTGCGCCGCCACGTCTCCACGCCAGCTGCAAAGCGCATCAGCCGCATCGCCGTGCCGCTCCTCTTCGGGCTGGCCATCCTCGCGCTGTGGGAAGGCGTGGTGCGCGGTTTTTCCGTGCCGCCCATTCTGCTGCCCGCCCCAAGCGCCATCCTCGTACGGCTCGCCGGCTCCCTGCCGATCCTCTGGGCCGATTTCCGCCAGACCTTCATCAAATCGGTACTGACGGGTTATGTGCTGGGCTGCGGCCTCGGCTTTGCCGTCGCCATCCTCATCGACCGCTCGCCTTTCCTCCAGCGCGGGCTGCTGCCCATCGGCAATTTCGTCTCGGCTCTGCCGGTCGTCGGCGTAGCACCCATCATGGTCATGTGGTTCGGCTTCGACTGGCAGTCGAAAGTCGCCGTCGTTGTCATCATGACCTTCTTCCCCATGCTGGTGAACACGGTTCAGGGGCTTGCCGCTTCCAGCCACATGGAACGCGACCTGATGCGCACCTATGCCGCCGGCTGGTGGCAGACATTGGTGAAACTGCGCCTGCCCGCCGCCTGGCCCTTCATCTTCAACGCGCTGAAGATCAATTCCACGCTGGCGCTGATCGGCGCCATCGTCGCGGAATTCTTCGGCACGCCCATCGTCGGCATGGGTTTCCGCATTTCGGCGGAAATGGGCCGCAGCAATGTCGATATGGTCTGGGCCGAAATCGCGGTCGCCGCGCTCGCCGGCTCCGGCTTTTATGGTCTCGTGGCGCTCGCGGAGCGGGCCGTCACCTTCTGGCATCCGTCCGTCCGTGGGGGACGAACGTAATAACGAAAAAGGGAACAGCGATGAAAATGAAACTTGCATCCATGCTTCTTGCCGGCGCGTCACTCCTGACCGCATTCGGAGCGCAGGCCGCCGACAAGATTACCCTGCAGCTGAAATGGGTCACCCAGGCGCAGTTCGCGGGATATTACGTCGCAAAGGACAAGGGTTTTTACGAAGCCGAAGGCCTCGATGTCGACATCAAGCCCGGCGGCCCGGACATTGCACCCGCGCAGGTTCTGGCCGGCGGCGGTGCGGACGTCATCGTCGACTGGATGCCATCCGCACTCGCCACCCGCGAAAAGGGCGTGCCGCTGGTCAATATCGCCCAGCCGTTCAAATCGTCAGGCATGATGCTGACCTGCCTGAAAGAAACCGGCATCACCAAGCCGGAGGATTTCAAGGGCAAGACGCTGGGCGTCTGGTTCTTCGGCAATGAATACCCGTTCCTGTCGTGGATGGCGCATCTGAAAATCCCGACAACCGGCGGCGCCGATGGCGTGACTGTTCTCAAACAGGGCTTCAATGTCGATCCGCTGCTGCAAAAGCAGGCCGCCTGCATTTCCACCATGACCTATAATGAATATTGGCAGGTCATCGATGCCGGCATCAAGCCGGAGGAACTCGTCACCTTCAAATACGAGGCGGAAGGCGTGGCGACGCTGGAAGACGGGCTTTACGTTCTGGAAGACAAGCTGAAGGACGCCAAGTTCAAGGAAGACATGGTCAAATTCGTCCGCGCTTCCATGAAGGGCTGGAAATGGGCCGAAGAAAACCCTGACGACGCCGCCGATATCGTTCTCGAAAACGACGCCTCCGGCGCCCAGACCGAAAAACACCAGAAGCGCATGATGGGCGAAGTGGCAAAACTCACCGCCGGCTCGAAGGGCGCACTCGACAAGGCGGACTATGACCGTACCGTCAAGACGCTGCTTGGCGGCGGTTCCGACCCGGTCATCACCAAGGAACCGACAGGCGCCTACACCACCGAAATCACCGATGCGGCGCTGAAATAATTCGAAGTGACGCCTAGATAATGGAGCGCGCGGGAGGTCCGCGCGTCCTGATTTATGATTGGTACCAGGGCGACAACTCTCTCGACGTCATCCTTGGGCTTGTCCCAAGGATCTAACCACGTCAACAAAATCAAAACGTTGCAGATCCTCGGCACAAGGCCGAAGATGACGTCGGTGAGAATCGCTTAACTCGATTTCCCATCTGGCGTCGATCTTCTTTTGGAGGCTTTGCCGAAATGCGCCCATTTCGCTGGTAACCCATTTGACGAATTACAATATCCCGACCTATACAAAAATGTATATCAACCATCGCGGCTATGCGGATTGATTTGTACGACAACAAGAATTACAGTCCCGCCCACAAGACTGCCAAATTTGATCTTGTAAAATAAGCACAGGGCAAAGGTGCTTAAGATTCGCGTTGAGGGGCGTTTGAATCGGGAGGATCGAAAAGGAAGTATTGTGATCCCTTGTTTCACATTCGCTATCGCATGACCTTCTAATTGAGCCCTGGGGCTGCAGGACATGTGATCGGATATTGCGCGAGCCAAGACACATGCAGCATAAAGTCACGTTTAACCGCTTTGTATTCCTTCTTCTTTCCGCAACGGCGCTTCCCCTCTCCGCAGCCGCCGAGGGAGAGGCGCAGGCGCCGGTCAAACAGCAGAACCTGCCTTCCATCATCGTCGCCCATGCGGCAAAACGCGATCTCGTGGACCGCATCATCGCCACCGGCACGATCCGCCCCGTGGACGAGATTTACGTCCAGCCGCTGGTCGACGGCCTGTCGATCGACACGCTGAATGCCGATATCGGCGACCGGGTGGAAGCGAATGCGGTTCTGGCCGTGCTGTCCTCCGACAGCCTCGTGCTGCAAAAGAGCCAGCTTGAGGCCAACAAGGCCAAGGCCGAAGCCTCCGTCACCCAGTCGAAAGCCCAGGTGCTGGAAGCGCAGGCCAATCTCAATGACGCCCTTCGCCAGCGCGACCGCGCTGCAAAGCTCGGCCAGAGCGGCTCCGGCTCCGTCTCCGAGACGGAAAAGACCGAAGCGGCCGCGCAGGTGGCGCAGGCTCGCCTCGATGCGGCCAAACAGGCCGTTTCCGCCGGCGAGGCCGACATCAAGGTCGTCGACGCGCAGATCGACGACATCGATCTGAAGCTGACGCGCACCGGCGTGAAAACCCCGGTCGCCGGCATCGTATCCGCCAAGAACGCCAAGGTTGGCGCAATCGCCAGCGGTGCTGGCAATCCGCTGTTCACCGTCATCAAGGATGGCGCGATAGAACTCGTCGCCGATCTCTCCGAGACCGATATCCAGAAGGTCAAGGCAGGCCAGAAAGCCTATTTGACGGTTGCCGGCGGAGCTGAGAAAATAGAAGGCAAGGTGCGCCTCGTTTCACCCACCGTCGACCCGACGACGCGCCTCGGCTCCGTGCATGTGGTTCTGCCGACCGACAGCCCGGCGCGTTCCGGCATGTATGCCAGCGCGGCGATCATCGTCGAGGAGACGAATGCGCTCGCTTTGCCGCTGTCGGCCGTCACCTCCGGGCGTGAAGGCTCGACCACCCGCAAGGTGGAAGGCGACGTCGTCAAGCAGGTGAAGATCGAGACCGGCATCGAAGACGGCGGTTTTATCGAGATTGTCAGCGGTCTTGCCGCTGGAGACAAGGTTGTCGAGAAAGCTGGAGCATTCGTGCGTGATGGTGACCGGATAAGACCGGTGGAAGCCCAGACGGCTGCGTCCAACTGACTGAGGGAATGAGATGAACTTTTCCGCATGGTCAATCCGTAACCCGATTGCGCCGCTGCTCGGCTTCGCGCTTTTGATGATCCTCGGCATGCAGGCGTTCAACACCCTGCCCATCACCCGTTTTCCGAATATCGACGTTCCCGTCGTGGCCGTTACCGTGACCCAGAGCGGCGCTTCGCCGTCCGAACTGGAAATGCAGGTGACGAAGGAGATCGAGGACGCCGTCGCCGCCATCAGCGGTGTCGACGAAATCCAGTCCACCGTGGTCGACGGCCAGTCGACGACAACGGTTGTCTTCCGCATCGAAAAGCCGACGGAAGAAGCGGTTCAGGACACCAAGGACGCCATCGACAAGATCCGCAGCGATCTGCCCGCCGATATCGAAGTGCCCGTCGTCAGCAAGATCGACGTCGAGGGACAGGCGATCCAGACCTTCGCCGTCTCTTCGCCCAACATGACGCTGGAAGAACTGTCCTGGTTCGTGGATGACACGATCAAGCGTTCGCTCCAGGGCCAGTCCGGCATCGGCAAGGTCGACCGTTACGGCGGCGCCGACCGCGAAGTTCGCGTGTCGCTGAGCCCCGAAAAGCTCGACGCCTATGGCATCACCGCCACCGAGGTGAACAGCCAGCTGCGCGGTACGAACGTCGATCTCGGCTCGGGCCGAGGCCAGGTGGGCGGCAACGAACAGACCATCCGCACGCTCGGCGATACGCGCGATGTGAGCCAGCTTGCCAATACCACGATTGCGCTTTCCAACGGTCGTTTCGTCAAGCTTTCCGAACTCGGCACGGTCACCGACACCTATGAGGAGCAGAAATCCTTCTCGCGCTTCAACGGCAATCCCGCCGTCACCTTCGCGGTGTTCCGCTCCAAGGGCGCAAGCGAGGTCTCGGTCGCCGAAACCGTGGCGGCAAGCCTCGATGAGGTGCGCAAGAATCATCCGGACGTGTCGATCGAAATGGTCGATGACGCCGTTTATTTCACCTATGGCAACTACAAGGCCGCACTCGACACGCTGATCGAAGGCGCGATCCTCGCCGTCATCGTCGTCCTGCTCTTCCTGCGCAACTGGCGCGCAACCCTGATTGCCGCCGTGGCCCTGCCGCTTTCCGCGATCCCGACCTTCTGGATCATGGATATCATGGGCTTCTCGCTCAATCTCGTCAGCTTCCTGGCGCTCACGCTCGCCACGGGTATTCTCGTCGACGACGCCATCGTGGAAATCGAGAACATCGCCCGCCATATCAAGATGGGCAAGACGCCCTATCGGGCGGCACTCGAAGCGGCGGATGAAATCGGCCTCGCCGTCATCGCCACCAGCTTCACCATCATCGCGGTTTTCGTGCCGGTGTCGTTCATGCCCGGCATTCCCGGCCAGTACTTCATCCAGTTCGGCCTCACCGTCGCCTTCTCGGTGTTCTTCTCGCTCGCCGTGGCCCGCCTCATCACACCGTTGATGGCGGCCTATCTGATGCGCGCCGAAGATGCGATGGACGATCACCACGACAATGACAGCCGGTTGATGAAGGCCTATACGCGCATGGTAACCGCCACCACCCGCAAGTGGTGGGCGCGCTATCTGACGCTGCTCGGCGCCATCGGCTTCCTCGTCGCTTCCGTCATTCTGCTTGCCGGCGTTCCGGGCAGCTTCCTGCCGCCGGACGACGCCTCACGCGTGACGCTTTCGGTGGAACTGCCGCCCAATGCGACGCTCGACGAAACCGACCGCACGACGACGCAGATTTATCATGCCCTGCGTGACATCAACGGCGTTGAAAGCGTCTTCATCCTTGGCGGCGCTTCGCCCAAGGGCGATCTGGAGCTTCGCCGCGCCACCGTCAACGTCATCCTCCAGCACATCGACCATTCGCTGCTCAAGCTGGTGGTCAACAAGGGCCTCGGCTCCATCCCGCTCATCGGCCCATACTTGCCGAAGGTGGAGGAAAAGGGCCGCACACGTCCGCAATGGGATGTGGAACGGGATATTTTCGCGCAGGTGCGCGGCATCCCGGATGTCCGCATCATCAAGCTGAACGACCGTGCGGAACGCGAGCTCTCCTTCAACTTCCTCTCGACGAACGAGAAGGACCTCAACGACGCCGTCGGTATTCTCGAAAGCCGCCTGCGCGCCTCGCCCATCCTTGCCAATGTCAGTTCGGAAGGTGCGTTGCCCCGCCCCGAACTGCAGATTCGCCCGCGCAAGGATGAAATCGCCCGTCTCGGCATCACGCCACAGCAGATTTCTCAGACCGTGCGTGTCGCCACCATCGGCGATATCGATGCGCAGCTGACGAAGATTTCGCTGGATGACCGGCAGATTCCGATCCGCGTGCAGGCCTCGCTCGATACCCGCCGCGATCTCGCCACCATCCGCGCGCTGAAGATCAAGACCGCCTCCGGGTCGCTGGTGCCGCTCTATAGCGTTGCCGATATCGACTATTCGGAAGGCCCAAGCTCGATCAAGCGCAACGACCGCAACCGCGTCGTCTCCATCGGCTCCGACGTGCCCTTCGGCACGGCGCTCGATACATCGACGGCCGAGTTCAAGCGCATCGTGTCGGAAACCGACCTGCCGGCGAGCGTGCGCCTCGCCGAAAGCGGCGACGCCAAGGTGCAGGGCGAAATGCAGCAGGGCTTCGTCAACGCCATGCTGCTCGGCCTGATGCTGGTGCTGGTCGTGCTCATCCTGCTGTTCAAGGATGTCATCCAGCCCTTCACCATCCTGTTCTCGCTGCCGCTTGCCATCGGCGGCGTGGCGGTCGCGCTCATCATCACGCAGAACGCGCTGTCCATGCCCGTTCTCATCGGCATCCTGATGCTGATGGGCATCGTGACGAAGAACGCCATCCTGCTGGTGGATTTCGCCATCGAAATGCGCCGCCACGGCATGGAACGGGTGCATGCCATGGTGGAGGCCGGCCGCAAGCGCGCCCGCCCGATCATCATGACCTCCATCGCCATGTCGGCGGGCATGTTGCCATCCGCACTCGGCGTCGGCGAAGGCGGCTCGTTCCGCGCGCCAATGGCGATTGCGGTGATCGGCGGCATCATCGTCTCGACGGTGCTGTCCCTCATCGTGGTGCCGGCCTTCTTCCTCATCATGGACGACCTGTCGCGCCTGCTCGCCCACCTCTTCGGCCGCTTCGTCGGCAAGAAGGAAGAGGAGGAAGAGGCCCTCTCCAACGAGAAACTCTCGGAGATCGCCCGCGAAAACAGCCTGGCGCTCTCCTCGCTGGAGGCACGCGTCGCCAGCATGGAAAAGGGCACCGGCGACAAGGCCGCGGATAAGGGCAGCAACATATTGCGGCTACCGCCGCTCGCTGCGGAGTGAAGCTTGCAGAATAACGATTGAGACGCCGGGCCCTGTGCCCGGCGTTTCTTTTGGGGGTGTTTAAGGGGCAAAACGTCGCCACCTGTTTCTTCTCCCCGAGGGGGAGAAGGTGGCCCGAAGGGTCGGATGAGGGGGCTAGCGCTCGATCTATCTCTGGCCTTGCCCCCTCATCCCGCTGCCGCGACCTTCTCCCCCTCGGGGAGAAGAAATATGCGGCGCTCGCCCGCTCCATATTCCCGCTGTGCTTCTAAGCCCGAATGGACGAACCATTTCCTCCCGTAACGACTGCAATCCTGTTTGATCGAAATCAATTCGCTTTCCAGGTGAACTGCTAATCTCCCTCGCATCGGGAATTGCCGGTCGAAGGATAATGCGATGAGCTCTTTTCAGATAGGCGTGCGGGAACACGAACATCCCCGGTTTCGTCTCGCTTCGGACAGCCCGGCAAAAGGTATGAGCGGGAGCCGGATGGACGTGAACAAGACCGTGAAGCTGAGCAACAGGGACAGGAACATTCTGCTGCGTGCACCCTTGATCGGGATAGCGGATGATGCGGCGGCGTTGAAGCTGATGGAGGCGGCGACCATCACCAATGTGAACGCCCGCCATGTGCTCTTCAAGGAAGGCGAAGCGGCGCAGCATTTCTACTGCGTACTGTCGGGTTACGTCAGGCTTTACCGGCTGGACCGGCATGGACGCGAGGCGGATGTGCGCGTCAGCGGCCCCGGCGATACCTTCAACGAATGCCTGATTTTCGGCAGCGATACCTATCGCTACAGCGCGCAGGCGGCGGAAAGCTGCACCGTGGCGCGGTTCGAACTTGCGAGAATCCGCAGTCTGATCGATCAGGAGCCGGCCATCGCCAAGGCCGTCATGCGCTGCCTGTCCAACAGCCTGCTGGCCACGATGGATTGCATCGCCAATGACCGGCTGCAGACGGCGCCGCAACGCGTCGCCCATTACCTCATCAATCAGGGCCCGCGCGACGCGACATCCTTTTCGCTGCGGCTGCCGTTCCAGAAAAGCCTGCTCGCCGGCAAGCTCGGCCTCGCGCCGGAAGCGCTGTCGAGGGCCTTTTCGGCGCTGAAAAAGGCTGGCGTTACCGTGCGCGGACGCATCGTGCAGGTCAATGACGTCGCCGCATTGAAGCAGATCTGAAAATACCGGGAGAGGACGAAGGGCGGGATGCCATCAGGCATTCCGCCCTTCTGCATGCCCGAAATCGGAAAATCAGTCCGGCTGCGGCACAAAACGGAAGCTGTCGCCCTGCCGCTCGACACGGAAAAATCCGCCGAGATGACCGCCGGAAACCAGCCAGCCATGATCGGCTGCCTCGGCCAGCGCCTTGAGGCGTGTTTCGTAAGCAAGCGCGGAATCGATATCATAGACGAAACCGACGCCGGGATCTCTCACCTGCAACGCGCTGACATGTAGCACATCGCCCCATAATAACAGCCGCTCGTCGCCATTGCCGATCAGATAACCGGTATGCCCCGGTGTATGGCCGGGCATGGCGACTGCCTCGATACCCTCGGCAACCACGCCCATGGGGATCGGCCGCAGCATCGGGCCACAAATGTCGAGCAGCCGCGCGGCAAGGTCGAACCCGCCCTGCCGGGCCGGCGGCAGGCTCTTGCGCGCCTCCGCGCTGCTGAAAAAGCCAAGATCGGCCTCGGGAACCCATATGTCAGCATTGGGAAAATAAGGCCGGTCGCCGTCGATGAGGCCAAGCGCATGGTCGCCATGAATATGGGTGAGGATGACACGCGTCACATCGGCCGGCTGAATCCCGGCGGCGATCATCGCCGCGCGGGCATGGCCATAGGCCGCACCCCAGGCCGTGCCGCAACCGGCATCGATCAGCCAGATGCCGTCAGGCCCGGACAGCGCAAAGCAGTTGACGTCCATATCCACCGTTTCGCCCCGATGGCCGGCAAGGGCCGCAGCCAGCGCTTCGGCGCCCTGACGATGGATGAGATGGCCGACCGGCGCCTTGTAGACACCGTCGACAAAACGGGAAACCTCGTAAGCACCGAAACGGCGGGCGATAGCCATATTTCAGAGACCGCCCTGCTCTTTCAGAAAACCGACGATGCGATCCACGCCGTCGCCGCGTTTCATATCGGTGAAAACGAAGGGCATGGCGTTGCGCATGCGCGTCGCATCGCTGTCCATGACGGTGAGGTCAGCACCGACATAGGGCGCAAGGTCCTTCTTGTTGATGACCAGCAGGTCAGAGCGGGTGATGCCCGGCCCGCCCTTGCGCGGAATTTCCTCACCCTGGCAGACGGAGATCACATAGATGGTAATGTCGGCGAGGTCAGGCGAAAAGGTCGCGGCGAGATTGTCGCCGCCGGATTCGATGAAGACCACATCGAGATCGGGAAACCGCGCATTGAGCCCGGCAATCGCCTGCAGATTGATCGTCGCATCCTCACGAATGGCCGTATGCGGGCAACCGCCCGTCTCGACCCCGACGATACGCTCGGACGGCAGCGCCTGCATGCGCACCAGCGCCTCGGCATCTTCCTTGGTGTAGATATCGTTGGTGACGACCGCGACCGAATAATCGGCGCTCATCGCCTTGCAGAGCTTTTCCGTCAGCGCCGTCTTGCCAGAACCGACCGGCCCGCCAATGCCGACGCGCAGCGGCCCATTACCCGATTTCATCACTCTGTTCCCTTCGATATGCTTTGGTCTTGTTTCACCATAGTCCCTCAACGGGACGCTTCAATATATGCAAGGATCGTGCCGCCCTTTCAGGACCGGAAAAGCCGGGTGCCCTGCGTTTCATGGCGCATGGCTGCCGTATCGGCGATGATCGTCGCGCTGCCGAGATCGTCGAGCGTGGATTGCATCGCCCGCGCCGCCATCTCTGCGATGATCGCCTCGCTTGCGGCCAGAATGGCAACGCCATCCTTCTGTCCCGCGACCCCGAGGCGGATGCCCGCTGAAACGATCTGCGAGGCGCCGGCATGCAAAAAGGCGGCAATCGTTTCCCTGAGCGGCACCGCATGACCGGCGGCGACCGCGCCGACGGCGATGGGATAAGGAACGTCTTTCGGCAACAACTCAAGAACCGCATGCGGCCATGCGCCGGCGGCGGCAACGAAGGCATCGCCCAGAAGCACCGTCTCGCGGTATCGCTCCGCCGAACCGGCCAGCGCCCGCGCCAGATCGGCCGTTTCGCTCAAGATGGCCGCATCCCCGGCGCTGCGCCAGGCATGCGCCAGAAACACCGCATCGTTCCACAGGCTGCCGTGGCGCAGCAGCGTTTCGAGCCAGTCGCGCAAGGCCGCCGCATCGCCGATGCGACGATCCTCCACCGCCTTTTCAAGCCCGCCGGAATAGGAAAAACCGCCGACGGGAAAGGCAGGCGACATCCAGGCCATGAGCCGCAGCAACGCGGCAACGCCGTGATCTTCACTCACGGCTCAGCCGTGATCGTGATGGTGGTGCCCGTGGTCATGCCCATGGGAATGGCCGCCATGGGCGTGGTAAGCGCCGCGCGCCGGCTGGAATGGCTCTTCCACCTCACGCACGGTGGCGCCCAGACCTTCCAGCATGGCGCGAATGACATGGTCGCGCAGGATGAGAATACGCTCTTCCTCAATCTGCGCGGAAAGATGCCGGTTGCCCAGATGCCAGGCGAGCTCGATCAGGTGAAGCCGATCCTTCGCCTTAATTTCGAACAGCTTTTCATCCGCCGCCCGGACCTCGATCAGGTCGCCGTTTTCCACCACCAGAAGATCGCCATGGGCAAACAGCACGGCTTCCTTCAGGTCCAGCATCACCATCTCATCATTTTGCAGATGCAGAAGCTTGCGGCGCAGATGCCGCTGGTCATGCGCCAGGGTGACATAACCGGAAGCTTCGTCGGCAGGGGTTCCGGCCGGATGATAGGAGGTGACGCGCAGCATGGGATGATCCGTTTCAGAAACAGTCTTGGGGGTCTGATTTTTGCCGGATAGGCGGGGTGATTTCAAGGTGGATACAATGCAAGGCGTGAAAAAGGCCGGCATTGCAGACAGAAAGACTTGAGGCGTCCGGCAACTTCTCCTCCGTCATGCCGGACTGGATCCGGCATCCAGCCACGGCGCGTCTGCGCCGTGAGAGGAGTCTTTCGCGATCAAGGACTTGATCGCACTGGACCCCGGATCTAATCCGGGGTGACGGTGTGCGGATGATGCGGCACCGCGAAAGACAATCACGTCCCAGAAAACGAAAAAAGCCCGGCATTGCGGCCGGGCTTTCGCAAAAATCTTAAAACCCAAATCAGGCCGCAGCGCGTGCCTTCAGGTTTTCCAGAATGTTCTGCGGCGCGGAAACGCCGTAAGGGTCAGATTCGCAATTGTCCGAATAGCCCTCTTCCTCGAACCACTGCTCAACGACGCCATCGTTGACGACGGCGGCGTAACGCCAGGAGCGCATGCCGAAGCCGAGATTGTCCTTGGCGACCAGCATGCCCATCTTGCGGGTGAACTCACCCGAACCATCCGGAATGACCTTGACATTTTCGAGGTTCTGGCCCTTTGCCCAGGCATTCATGACAAAGGCGTCATTGACCGACAGGCAATAGATATCATCGACGCCGAGCGCGCGGAACTCGCCCGCCAGCTTTTCGAAATCGGGAAGCTGGTAGGTCGAGCAGGTCGGCGTAAAGGCGCCGGGCAGCGAAAACAGAACGACCTTCTTGCCCTTGAAATAATCGTCGGAGGTCATGTCCTGCCAACGGAACGGGTTGGGGCCACCGACGGCCTCATCGCGAACGCGCGTGCGGAAGGTTACGGCAGGCACTTTTTTGCCGAGCATGTCTTGTCTCCTGTTCTGGCGTTTTACGGGGATCGCTTGGGATCGATCCGCGCGGAATTCTTTTGCCGTTTCCATAGCGCAAGACGCGCTGCGGTGCAACATAAAAATCCCGATTTCAAAGGAGATTCAAACAGTCCCGATACTACCTGATACAACTATAAGGAACAGTTTACATAAATACACTTTTAAGTAATATTCCGCCACCCAACGGGAGACACTGAAATTGATTTTGAAAGATCGCGTACTCAATCATCTCGACAGTACCCTCAGAGCCTATTTCGACTATAGCGACGGCCCGCAATGCTCCAATTTGCGTGGCTTCGTCGCAGGGCTGGTCACGGATGTCTGCGAAAAGATGGATGGAGACTTGCTGCGGAAGGTCGCGGAAAAGGTAGACGGCAAGAGTTTCGCCGAATGGCGGTCATGGTACATCGATGAAGTCGTCACTCTGCAGGCCAGTGCGGTGGGCGCATTCGCCCATCGCATCATTGACGTGGAAACGCTCAGCGCCTCGGCGCGCAGCGGAAAAGTGCCCTGCGAGCTTGGCTACAGACACGCGGATGAATTCATCGCCTGCTGGGAGGAGACCTATGCAAAGCGGCAAGCGGAGAAGAAAAAGCTGCCTTCATCGAAAAAATTTCAGGACAAGCGCAACAGCCACACCGAGCCGCCGTACCTGATGAAAGATATCCTGGGGCTGTCCTGGTGGCGCAAGCGGTCCAAATGAACGACGGCAACAAGGAATCGACCAAGGAAATGCTGGCGGTTTTCCGCATCATCGCCAGCGCCGGGCTTTCGCTGATCCTCCTTCTGGCCACTTTCAAGAACAGGACGCCGGACCTTTCCAATTGGCTGGTTTACCCAGCCGCCCTGTTTTTCAGCGCCTCTTTGCTGTTCTGCCTCTACCTGTTTCTGCAAGCCATAACCCTGCTTGCGGGCGAAGCGGACGCAATCATCGATCAGCCGAGGATAAAGGTCCCCGCAATGGCGGCCATGGGGCTGTTCATGGCCGGCGTTGCAAGCCTGCTGACCGCGCTCATGTGCATCTGAGCGCGGAGCAGCCGTTCCTCAAAACAGGAAATAACGCTGCGCCATCGGCAGCACGGTTGCCGGTTCGCAGGTCAAAAGCTCGCCATCCGCCCGCACCTCATATGTTTCCGGATCGACCTCGATATGTGGGGTGAGCGAATTGTGGATCATCGACGCCTTGGAAATACCACCGCGCACATTCTTCACCGGCAACAGCTTCTTGGCGACCCCGAGGCGCCCCGCAAGCCCCGCATCCAGCGACGCCTGCGACACGAAAGTGACCGAGGAATTGGTGCGCAGCTTGCCATAGGCGGCGAACATCGGCCGGTAATGCATCGGCTGCGGTGTGGGAATGGAGGCGTTCGGATCGCCCATCGGGGCGGCGGCAATCGAGCCGCCAAGCAGCACCATCTCCGGCTTCACGCCGAAAAAGGCCGGGTTCCACAACACCAGATCGGCGCGCTTGCCGACTTCGATGGAGCCGATCTCGTGGCTGACACCCTGGGCGATGGCCGGGTTGATGGTATATTTGGCGATATAGCGGCGGACACGGAAATTGTCGTTTTCGCCGGTCTCTTCCTTCAGGCGGCCGCGCTGGCGCTTCATCTTGTCAGCCGTCTGCCAGGTGCGGATCGCCACTTCGCCGACACGGCCCATGGCCTGGCTGTCGGAAGAGATGATCGAAAACGCGCCGATATCGTGAAGAATATCCTCCGCCGCGATGGTTTCCTTGCGGATGCGGCTTTCGGCAAAGGCGATATCTTCAGGGATGGACGGCGACAGGTGGTGGCACACCATCAGCATGTCGAGATGTTCGGCGAGCGTATTGACGGTATAGGGCCGTGTCGGGTTGGTGGAAGACGGAATGACGTTGGGATTGCCGCAGACCTTGATGATATCGGGCGCGTGCCCGCCGCCCGCCCCTTCGGTGTGGAAGGCGTGGATGGTACGGCCACGGATGGCGGCGACCGTATCTTCCACGAAACCGCTTTCGTTCAGCGTGTCGGTGTGGATCATCACCTGCACATCGTATTGATCGGCCACCGTCAGGCAATTGTCGATGGCGGCCGGTGTCGTGCCCCAGTCCTCATGCAGCTTCAGCGACGACGCGCCGGCAAGGATCATCTCTTCCAGAGGGGCAGGCAGCGAGGCATTGCCCTTGCCCGCCAGCGCCAGATTCATCGGGAAGGCATCGAAGCTTTCGATCATCCGCTCGATGTGCCATGCGCCGGTGCAGGTGGTGGCGAGCGTGCCATGCGCAGGGCCGGAACCGCCGCCCAACATGCAGGTCACACCGCTCATCAGCGCTTCTTCGATCTGCTGCGGGCAGATGTAGTGGATATGCGCGTCCATGCCGCCAGCCGTCAGAATTTTGCCTTCGCCGGCAATCGCCTCGGTCGACGGGCCGACGATGATCGTCACGCCGGGCTGCGTATCCGGGTTGCCCGCCTTGCCGATGGCGTGGATGCGGCCGTTCTTCAGGCCCACATCCGCCTTGTAGATGCCGCTATGGTCAACGATCACCACATTGGTGATGACGGTATCAACCGCGCCTTCGGCCCGCGTCGCCTGGCTTTGGCCCATGCCGTCGCGAATGACCTTGCCGCCGCCGAATTTCACTTCCTCGCCATAGATCGTGTGGTCCTTCTCGATCTCGATGAAGAGTTCGGTATCGGCAAGACGCACCTTGTCGCCAACGGTCGGGCCGAACATGCCGGCATAGGCGGCGCGGGAAACCTTGTAGGGCATGGGCTCAGGCTCCTTCGGACGCGGAGAAAATCGATGTGGGAGAAATTCGTGTCAGCCGGCCCGCGCCCGCAAGGGCTTCGACCAGCTGTTGTTCGGCAGCGAATGGATGGCCACTCCAGCCCTGATGGCCGAAACCGGCAATCGCCACCTCGTCGCCATCGTCGCTCACGCTCTCAAGAACATGGGCGATGGCAAAAAGACCGGTGCTGGGGCAGACATAGGGCCCGGGCGCATAGGCTTCGAGCGCGGCATCGAGCCTTTCATGCACACCGCGCGGAATGACGATGTGGCCCTTGCCGGTTTCCCGGGCGATGGCGGCAAAGCCTTCGGTGTAATCGGCGCAGAAATCGGTCAGCTCCGGCCAGCATGCGCGTATGTCCGGTTCCATTTCGGAAAATTTCGCGGGATCACGCACGGACCAGATGACGGCGGCCTGCCGCACACCGTCACTCTCGCGCCATTCGGTTCCCTCGGTCATCTCGAGACCCGGCCGCCCGGTGTTACACACAGCCACAACATCGGTGCGCGTGCCGCCCAGCCCCAGCGACCGGCAATCGTTGAAGCGGATGACGATGTCCGAACGGTCGATAAGCCGGGCTGCGCCCGGCGGCAGCTCCCCATTTCCGACGATCGTGATGCGCCGCCCCATGCGTTCAGAAACCTTCCGACAACTGACGCAATTCTTCCGCCCGCTTGCCGCTCATTTCGGCGAGGCAGGAGGAAATCAGCATCGGTTCCATCGAGCCGCCGCGGGCCTGAAAGCCTGAAAGCGCGCAATTGGCGTCACGAAACGCTACCCAGGCACGCTGGGCGGTCACCAGCGCGTCGGTCGCACCCTTACCGTCTGCATCCGCCGTCTTGTCGCGCTCGGTGAGCAGCTTGCGCAGCTTCTGATATTCGACGTTCAACTGCTTGTCGGCCTTTTCGTAATCCTTGCCGGCGCAGATGGTCATGTCCGCCTGCGTCTGCGGGGCCTTGCAATCCGGCTCGCCCTGTGCGGCGGCCGGCATGGACAGGCCGGCGGTCGCGCAGAGAAGCACGGTCGCCAGAAGGACGTTTTTTCGGCTCATCTCCATCGCTCAGGCCGCCGCGCCATCGAAAGCCTGCGGCTTTAGCGCCCGGGGATCGACACCATCGAGACAATTGGCGTTTACCGCCACCATCGGCGTTCCATCCGGACCATCGGCATAAGCAAAGCTCTCGATGCCGCAGGTGGAGCAGAAAAGATGATGGATCTTGTGTTTGTTGAAGAGATATTCCGCCAGCTTGTCCTCGCCGGAAAGCAGCGTGAATCTCTCACGCGGCGCGAAGGCCAGTGTGGAACCCAGGCGCTTGCAGCGCGAACAATTGCAGATGATGGTATGATCGAGATCGGCGTCGACCTCGAAGCTCACATCGCCGCACTGGCAGCTTCCATGATAATGCGCCGTCGCCATTTCATAACCTCCCCATGACCTGTTGACGGAAACCGTAAACCTCGCGCTTGCCGGAAAGCGGCACCAGCGTCACTTCCCGCTTCTGGCCGGGTTCGAAACGAACCGCCGTGCCGGCGGGAATATCAAGGCGCATGCCGCGCGCCTTGTCGCGGTCAAAGAGAAGACCCGCATTGGTCTCGAAGAAATGATAGTGGCTGCCCACCTGCACCGGCCGGTCGCCCGAATTGGCGACTTCGATGGTCACGGTCGGCTGGCCGGCATTGAGTTCGATGCTGCCCTCTGCGGCAATGATTTCGCCGGGTTTCATGGTATTTCCCCTTTTGTCTCAAGCAACTTTGGCCGCCGTGCAGCCTTCGGCCTTCAGGACGCGCCGTGTCGACGCGGGATTATTGACGAGTTTCGCCGCCGGGCGAACGGGCCTGCGAACCAGCTCACCGCCGCAATTCGGGCAGGCGCCGTGAAGCACATCCGTCACGCAATCGACGCAGAAGGTGCATTCGAACGAGCAGATCATCGCATCCCGGCTGTCGGGAGCAAGATCGCGGTCGCAGCATTCGCAATTGGGCCGAAGCTCCAGCGCCATATTCGCTCCCCTTACCGTATCGGTTCGTGAACGGTCACCAGCTTGGTGCCATCGGGAAACGTCGCTTCCACCTGCACATCGTGAATCATCTCGGCAATGCCATCCATCACCTGATCACGGGAAATGACATGCGCGCCCGCTTCCATAAGCTCCGCCACGGCACGGCCGTCGCGGGCGCCCTCGACCACGAAATCGGTAATCAGCGCAATCGCTTCGGGATAGTTCAGCTTCACGCCGCGTTCCAGCCGGCGGCGCGCCACCATGGCGGCCATGGAAATCAGCAGCTTGTCTTTTTCTCTTGGGCTAAGGTTCATCGTGGTCCCGCAGCTTGGAACCTGTTCCGCAAGCATGGTTGCGGCAAGCAGATCCGACATGTTGACAGACCCCGAAGGCCGCCGGTTGCCGACGATCCGAAGGGTTTACAGATTCCAGACTTTCGGCACTGGCGCGCCGTTTCGCAAGAGCGAAATGATCGGAAAAAGCAATTTTCTCAAGGAGAAACCATCGGCGGCAGAGACGCGAACGACAAGCTTGCCCTGCCATTCGCTGGCGCCGCCGCTTTCCCCGGCAATAGCCCGGATTTTAGGCAGAAGCGCCTCGGAGAGAGGCCCGATATAAAGCAGCGTCGCAAAGGCGACCTGACCGGCCAGAACCGCCGGTTTCGCGGTCAGCGCCGATACCTCGCCTTCCAGCAGAAGCTCTTCGGCATGCACCAGCCTGCCGCCATGGCGAATGCGCCAGCGGTCGCGGAAAAGACCGTGCGCCATCGCCTCGCCCATGGCCTGGCGACCGAGCAGCACGGCTTCGACGGCGATGAATTCGGAAGACTGGTCGAGATCGGCTTCCAGCCGGCGGGTCAGCGAGGCGCGGTCGAAAAGAATGGTTTCCTGCGGCAGCCAGTGCAATCTGGCGCCCGGCCCGGCGGAAACCCGGGCGGTAACGGTGGCTGTGTCGGAGGATGCCTTGTAGACCTTCTCGCAGGCCTGCGTGGTCACGACCAGCGAGGTGCCGGCGCCGGCAACCGCCTGCCATTCAAGTTCGTCTCCGCCGGTCAGGCCGCCGGAGGAATTGATGAGAATGGCTTCGGCTTCGTTCGAAAAGGTTTCCGGCAGGCGGATTTTGGCGCAGCCTTCCTGGAACAGTTCCTCCAGCCGGCTGCGCCCTTCAACCGCTTTGGTTACAATGCGTCCTCTGCCACGGGCGCGCTGCTGCCGGACAGGTTGAGCGTCTTGGCGACCGGAAGGGCCGATGGCTTGCTGTTCTGGCTGCACGCGGTCTCCGAAGCGGTTGCGGAAGCGGATGAGGCCTTTGCGCCGCAATCCTTCTTGACGACGGCATCCACGACCAGCTGCCCTTCCGTATTGCGGAAGAAATCCCACATTCTTTCCGCCGCATCAACCGTGCGCGTTACTTCGCCTGTGGGCATCTTGCGCTCCACGGCCGGTTCCGCCTTCGGCGTCTGTTCGCCGCCCGGTTTGCGGGTGACGACGGCACTTGCCGCCAGCACTTCCGCCTTCATCGTAGCGCGCGGCCAGGCGTGGTCCCAATCGTTGATGACATAGGACTGAATGCGTGCGCCGGCCTTGCAGACGTCGTAGGAATTGACGGTGAAACTTTCGCCCACCTTGCTTTTGGCGGCGCCCTTGCAGCCGTCCATCTCGGCCCAGCGCTTCAGCGCCGTCTCGCCGCCATATTGCCAATAGGACTTGCCGCCGCCCTGATAGGGGTTGGCGGGATCCTTCAGCCCGGCAAAGGCGATGATGGACATCGGCCGCGCCGGCGTGCAGCTTGCCGCATCCGGTCCCCATTTGCCCTCGGTCTCCAGCGGATAACCCGCGCGCAGCGAGGCGACGAAACCGGCAGCGGTGAAATCCGCGCTGCCATTGCAGATGAATTGCGAGAGCATGCGCCCGCCGCCGGAATAACCGGAACCGTAAAAACGCTCCTCATCCACACAGAACTTACCCTTCACCATGGTGATGGCATCGCGAATGAAACCGACCTCGTCCAGCCCGCCCGGACGCTTGGTAACACCGGGAACATTCCAGGCATGGGTGCCGGGCAATTCGCCGTTCAGGCTGCCGGCCAGCGCCACCACCACCAGACCGTCACGTTCGGCCAGCTTGTCCCAGCCGCTGCGGTTCAGCTGGCCATGCGGATTGCTGTTGGAGCCGTGGAAATCGAACACCACGGGCAGCGGCTTTTTTCCGTCATAGGCCGAGGGAACAAAATAGACGCCGTCGCGTTTTTCACCGTTGGAGAGAATGGAAAAATCATGCCTGCCCGGCTCCATGCCGGGTCCGGGCAACTGACCGCAGGTCGATGCCGACGCTGCGACACCGGCGCTCGCGCACATCGCAAGACCCAGAAAAAGGGTGCGGGCGGAGCGGAACAGCCGGGCGGCCCGGCCAATGGCAAAGTCTTGATTCATTGACACGCCTTTATTGGGCACGGTTTTCCCGACGATACGTCGGACGTGCGTGGAATGTAAGGGATCAACTGTCGCAGCGTGCGAATAGACTTTTCCTGTGTCTCGCATGCAGCATTTTCGCTGCCAATATCACAGGCTTTTATTCAATGAAATGCTAAAATTGCGCATGAAAGCCATGTCGAGACGCATAGGCTTTCAAAATATTAATCGGCCGTTTGCACGCCGTGATCGGCGTGCGGCATTTTTAGTCTCGATTTATACTGTCAGGTGACGCCGCGCTTCCGGCGCATCCAGCGTTTCGGCCAGCCCCTGATGCACGATTTCACCCCGGTCCATGATATAGACGTAATCGGCAAGCTCGCGGCAGAAATCCAGATATTGCTCGACCAGCAGGATCGCCATGCCGGTGGAATCGCGCAGATATTTGATCGCCCGGCCGATATCCTTGATGATCGACGGCTGAATGCCCTCGGTCGGTTCGTCGAGAACGAGGATTTTCGGCCGAGTCACCAGCGCACGGCCGATGGCAAGCTGCTGCTGCTGGCCGCCGGAGAGATCGCCGCCGCGTCTTCCCAGCATGGATTGCAGCACCGGAAACAAGCTGAAAATATCGTCGGGAATGAACCGTTCCTTACGCGGCAGCGGCGCATAGCCGCTTTCGAGATTCTCCTGCACGCTGAGCAGCGGAAAAATCTCCCGCCCCTGCGGCACGTAGCCGACACCGCGCTTGGCCCGGTGGTAAGGCGCCAGCCCATCCAATGCCGCCCCTTCAAAGCTGATCGTCCCGGCACTGATGGCGTGCTGGCCGGTAACGGCCCGCAGCAGCGAGCTTTTGCCCACCCCGTTGCGGCCGAGGACACAGGTGACCTTGCCCATCTCCGCCGTCAGCGAAACGCCGCGGAGCGCTTGGGCTGCGCCGTAATGGAGGTTGACGTTTTCGACGTTCAGCATGATGAAACTCCATTGGCGGTATGGTGGGCGGCGTTACCCCCCTCTGCCCTGCCGGGCATCTCCCCCTCAAGGGGGGAGATCAGATGCCGCACCCGCCCGTTCCATGGGCAGAGTTTTCGCCGCTTGCCGATCTCCCCCCTTGAGGGGGAGATGCCCGGCAGGGCAGAGGGGGGTATGGCCAACGCAGACGCTTCCATCACCGCCCCAGATAATTCTCGATCACCTTCGGATCGTTCGACACGAAATCAATCGACCCTTCAGCCAGCACCGAGCCTTCGGCAAGGCACGTCACCTTCACCCCCAACTCGCGGATGAAACCCATGTCGTGTTCCACCACCACCACCGAACGGGTCTTGGCGATTTCCTTCAAAAGCACGGCGGTTTCGGCGGTTTCCGCATCCGTCATGCCGGCCACCGGCTCATCCACCAGCAGCAGCTTCGGCTCCTGCGCCAGGAGCATGCCGATTTCCAGCCATTGTTTCTGGCCGTGCGAGAGGTTGGCGGCGAGATCGCCGCGGCGGTGACCGAGGCGCACGGTGGCGAGGATTTCCTCGATGCGGGCTTTGTCTTGCTCCGTCAGCCGGTAAAACAGCGTCGCGAACACGCCGCGCTTGCGGTTGAGCGCCAGTTCCAGATTGTCCCAGACGGTATGGCTTTCGAACACCGTCGGCTTCTGGAACTTCCGGCCGATGCCGAGCTGGGCGATATCCGCCTCGTCCTTTTTGGTGAGGTCGATACTGTCTTCGAACAGCACCGTGCCCGTATCCGGCCTTGTCTTGCCGGTGATGATATCCATCATCGTCGTCTTGCCAGCCCCATTCGGGCCGATAATGGCGCGCAGCTCACCGGGTTCCACCACGAAGGAGAGGGAATTGAGCGCCCTGAAACCATCGAACGACACCGAGACGCCGTCGAGATAAAGCAGGCTTTTCGTTCTGTTTTCGGAAACTGTGTTCATGTCCGCCTCACTCCGCCGCCTGTTGCGCCACTGTCGAGCCGCTGTCATTGCCCGGCTGGGCGTCGGCTGCCGTAAGCGCGACCCGCTTTTCGCGCCGCCGGGCCAGATAGTGTTGCAGCGTGCCGACGATGCCCTTGGGGAAGAACAGCGTCACCGCGATGAACAGCCCACCCAGCGCAAACAGCCAGAATTCCGGGAAAGCGCCGGTGAAATAGCTTTTCCCGCCGTTGACCAGCAGCGCCCCGATGATCGGCCCGATCAGCGTGCCGCGCCCGCCCACCGCCGTCCACACCACCACTTCGATGGAGTTGGCGGGCGAAAATTCGCCGGGATTGATGATGCCCACCTGCGGTACGAACAGCGCCCCGGCAATGCCCGCCATCATGGCCGACACGACAAAGGTGAAAAGCTTGATGTTTTCCACCCGGAAACCGAGGAAGCGCACCCGGCTTTCGGCATCCCGCACGCCCACCAGCACCTTGCCGAACTTGGAATTGACGATGCCGGACGCGATCAAAAGCGAGATCGCAAGCATTACCGCCGTCATGGCGAACAGCACGGCCCGCGTGCCATCCGCCTGCACGGAAAAGCCGAGAATATCCTTGAAATCGGTCAGGCCATTATTGCCGCCGAAACCCATGTCGTTGCGGAAGAAGGCGAGCAGCAGCGCATAGGTCATGGCCTGGGTGATGATGGAGAGATATACGCCGTTGACGCGCGAGCGGAAGGCGAACCAGCCGAACACGAAGGCGAGCAGCCCCGGCACGACAAGCACCATCAGCGCCGCAAACCAGAACATGTCGAAGCCCTGCCAGAACCACGGCAGTTCCTTCCAGTTGAGGAACACCATGAAATCGGGCAGCACCGGATGGCCATAAACCCCGCGCGTGCCGATCTGCCGCATCAGATACATGCCCATGGCATAACCGCCGAGCGCGAAGAAGGCGGCATGGCCGAGCGAGAGAATGCCGCAATAACCCCAGACAAGATCGAGCGCGAGCGCCAGCAGCGCATAGGCCAGATATTTGCCGAGCATCGACATGATGTAGGTCGGGATGCGGAACGCGCTGTCGGCCGGCAGCAGCAGGTTGGAGGCTGGCACCAGCACGGCGATGGCGAGAATAATGCCGATGGCGATGGAAATGCGGCGGTCGAGCGCGCGCAGGAGGAAGCCGGTAATCATGCTTCGATCGCCCTTCCCTTGAGTGCGAAGAGACCGCGCGGCCGCTTCTGGATGAACAGGATGATGAGGACGAGCACGAGGATCTTGCCAAGTACGGCGCCCACCGTCGGCTCCAGGAACTTGTTGAGCACGCCGAGAGACAGGGCGCCGACCAACGTTCCCCAAAGATTGCCGACACCGCCGAACACCACGACCATGAAACTGTCGATGATGTAGCTCTGGCCGAGATTGGGCGAGACATTGTCAATCTGCGACAGCGCCACGCCGGCAAGACCGGCAACGCCCGAACCAAGCGCGAAGGTGAAGGCATCCACCCACGGCGTGCGGATGCCCATGGAAGAGGCCATGCGGCGGTTCTGCGTCACGGCGCGCATCTGCAACCCGAAGGCGGAGCGCTTCAGGAGAACCAGCAGCGCGAAGAATACCGACAGCGAGAAGCAGACGATCCACACCCGGTTCCAGGTGAAATTGAGATAACCGACGCTGAAGGAGCCGGACATCCAGCTCGGGCTGCCGACTTCCCGATTGGTGGGGCCGAAGATGGAGCGCACGCCCTGTTGCAGGATGAGCGAGATGCCCCAGGTGGCGAGAAGCGTTTCCAGCGGCCGCCCGTAAAGAAAGCGGATGACACCGCGCTCCATCACGAGGCCGACCAAGGCCGTCACCAGAAAGGCGGCGGGCAGGGCAATCGCGAGCGACCAGTCGAACAGGCCGGGGAAATGCGTGCGGATCACCTCCTGCACCATGAAGGTGGAATAGGCGCCGATCATCACCATCTCGCCATGCGCCATGTTGATGATGCCCATGACGCCGAAGGTGATGGCAAGGCCGATGGCGGCGAGCAAAAGCACGGAACCGAGCGACAGGCCGTACCAGACATTCTGCGCATAGTCCCAGAAGGCAAGGGAGCTTTCGATGCTCGATATGGCGCTGTCGATATCCGGTTTCAGGCTCTGATCCACCGACGAGGAAGCCGCCATGAGAATGCCGATGGCATCGCGCCCGCCAAGGCTCTTGATGGTGGCGATTGCCTCTTTCTTCTGTTCGAGCGACCGTTCGGAGGAGAGCAGCGAGACAGCCCGCGCCTCCTCCATCCGGGTCCGCACCTCAGTATCGGCCTCCCTGGCGATGGCCGCTTCCAGCAATTCGAGATTTTCGGCGCTCGGCGCTTTCAGAACGGCGTCTGCCGCGGAAAGCCGCACGGATTTTTCCGGGCTGAGCAGGGTTAGTCCGCCAAGCGCGGCGCGGATGACGCGGCGCAGATTATTGTTGACCTTGATCTTGCTGACGGCCGCCTTCGGCGCTTCACCCGCACTTTCGCCCGTCAGCGGGTCGATCAGCGTAAAATTGGAACCTGCCGGCTTTGTCATGAACACCAGATTGTCGGCCTTGCGCACATAAAGATCGCCCGCCGCAAAAGCCTCGAGCGCCGGCACGACACGCGCATCGCCCGTGGCGGCAATCTGCCCGATCAGCACTTCGGCCTGCTTGAAATCCGCCGTGCCGAGCTGGTCGATCAGCGCCTTCGGCTCGCTTTGCGCGAAGGATTGGGCGGCGATCCCCAGGGTGAGCCAGAGGAAGATGGCTCCGAGAAAAGATCGGATCGTCATGTCGGGTTCCTTGGAGCGGTTTGCGACTCTGCGGTTGCGTGTGGCACGACCTGAATATGCGGCTTCACCCCCCTCTGCCCTGCCGGGCATCTCCCCCTCAAGGGGGGAGATCGACCTGTGGCGAGGTCTCGCCCATCTCGATGTTTGAGAATGAAGCGGCGAAAAAGCATCTTGCCGATCTCCCCCCTTGAGGGGGAGATGCCCGGCAGGGCAGAGGGGGGTAATTCTTGTTCAGTTTCCAATGAGAAAACCGCCCCCAACGAAGAGGGAGCGGCACCATCCCCCGGGGCTAATCAGCTACCCTTGCCGCCGCACTTCCCACTGGCCACGTTGAAGTTGCCGCAGGACATCGGCTTCCTCCAATCCGAGATCAGATTCTTGCTGTCCGGCAGATAATCCGACCACTCGTCACCCACGACCTGCGGCGTCTGCTGCACGATTTCAAACTGGCCGTCGGCCTGGATTTCGCCGATCAGCACCGGCTTGGTGATGTGGTGGTTCGGCATGACGGTGGAGTAACCGCCCGAAAGGTTCGGCACGGAAACGCCGATAATCGAGTCGAGAACCTTGTCCGTATCCGTCGTGCCGGCGGATTCGACGGCCTTTACCCAGGCGTTGAAGCCGATATAGGCGGCTTCCATCGGGTCGTTGGTCACGCGCTTGTCGTTCTTGGTGAAGGCGTGCCAGGTCTTGATGAACTCGGCATTCACAGGAGCATCAACGGACTGGAAGTAGTTCCAAGCGGCAAGGTGGCCGACCAGCGGCGCGGTATCGAGACCGGCAAGCTCTTCTTCACCAACCGAGAAGGCGACGACCGGAATGTCTTCCGCTTTGATGCCCTGGTTCGCCAGTTCCTTGTAGAAGGGCACGTTGGCGTCACCATTGATGGTGGAGACAACGGCGGTCTTCTTGCCGGCCGAGCCGAATTTCTTGATGTCGGACACGATCGTCTGCCAGTCGGAATGACCGAACGGCGTGTAGTTGATCATGATGTCCTCTTCCTTGACGCCCTTCGACATCAGGTAGGCCTTCAGGATCTTGTTTGTGGTCTGCGGATAGACATAGTCCGTGCCGGCCAGAACCCAGCGCTCGACGCCTTCGGTATTGGCAAGGTAATCGACGGCCGGAATGGCCTGCTGGTTGGGTGCTGCACCCGTGTAGAAGATGTTGCGCGAGGATTCTTCACCCTCATACTGAACCGGATAGAACAGGATCGAGTTCAGTTCCTCGAAGACCGGCAGAACGGATTTGCGCGAGGAAGACGTCCAGCAGCCGAAAACGGCGGCGACCTTGTCCTGCGAAATCAGCTGGCGGGCCTTTTCAGCGAAAAGCGGCCAGTCGGAAGCCGGATCGACCACCACGGCTTCGAGTTTCTTGCCGAGCACGCCGCCCTTCTTGTTCTGCTCGTCGATGAGCATCAGCATGGCGTCCTTCAGCGTGGTCTCTGAAATGGCCATGGTGCCGGACAGCGAATGCAGCACGCCGACCTTGATGGTGTCGTCAGCGGCAAAGGCGCCATGGAAGGCGGTGGTGGACAGGATCGCGCCAAGCAGCGCAGCACTAAGCGTCTTGCGGAATATCATCGGAAGAACCCCTCTCCTTGTTTGGCCTCTCGTGGAGGCTCAGCGGCATCTGCGGCCGCTGCTGGGAGGGACTATCGATCTCGTGAGAGCGAAACCGTATACGTCAATTGACGTAGGCGAGGTGGCGAAAGATGCATGAGGGGTTGAAGAGAGCTAAACCGCCAGGGCGCTCCTATGTGAAGCAGGAGGCTCCAACCTGTTTCTTCTCCCCGAGGGGGAGGCCCGCGGCAGCGGGATGAGGGGGCGAGCGCCGCGATATACGGAGGGGTTGCCCCTCATCCGACCCTTCGAGCCACCTTCTCCCCGGCGGGGAGAAGAAATGCACGGCACGGTCTCACATCAGGAATGCGGCTTGTCGTTCCGCTCTTCGTCGCGGATCGCCTCGTCGTGATACCACGAACCGAAATCCACATGCGGCTCGCGCGCCTCGCGCTCGAGGTCACTCAGCCCGCTGTCGCGGAATTTGGACACGCCCGCGCGCCCGCCAATCGGGAATTGATAGATCGTTGCCGTCTCACGATGAAAGCCAGTCGCCATTTCGGTCATCTCACTCTGTTTGCATCGAAGCACTTTATGTATGGAGCAAACCCTTAGAGCCCAGATTCGCTCCGTTTGATTAAAAAAAAATCACCTTGCGAAAAATATAGGCATTAATCGTCTCATCTACAAGAAAAACCATTTCGAAAGCGCCGGTTTTTGGGGCAAATGCCAATCCCTCGCGCGCAACCGAAATCATTGCACCGCAGCAGGGCATTCCACCGGGAGACGCCGGCTATCTATCAGGATTCAATGATGAAACATGAGGGGTGAATTTGCCTGCCGCAGTGCAGCAGAACCAGCCACGCGCGATATCCAGGCTCCTGCGCGACAGGGGGCCTGAAAGATTTTTCGAAAAAATCGCCCGATATCGCCAATCTGGCACGCGGCATGCATCTAAGGGGTCAGCCCTTGAACGCGAATGCGCTTCGGTGGCCAAAGCCACGGGAGGCCTCAAGGCTTCGCATTGTTACCTATGAGAGGTTCGTAATGACTAAGTTCAAACTCGAGTACATCTGGCTGGACGGATACAAGCCGGTCCCCAACCTGCGCGGCAAGACCCAGATCAAGGAATTCGACGAATTCCCCACACTCGAGCAGCTGCCGCTTTGGGGCTTTGATGGCTCGTCCACGCAGCAGGCCGAAGGCCACTCGTCGGATTGCGTGCTGAAGCCCGTCGCGATCTATCCCGACCCGGCCCGCTCCAATGGTGCACTCGTCATGTGCGAAGTCATGATGCCCGATGGCGTCACCCCGCATCCGTCGAACAGCCGCGCAACCATCCTCGACGACGAAGATGCATGGTTCGGCTTCGAACAGGAATACTTCTTCTACCAGGACGGCCGCCCGCTCGGCTTCCCGGAACAGGGTTACCCGGCTCCGCAGGGTCCTTATTACACCGGCGTCGGCTTCAAGAATGTCGGTTCGGTTGCCCGCGAAATCGTTGAAGAGCACCTCGATCTCTGCCTCGAAGCCGGCATCAACCACGAAGGCATCAATGCCGAAGTGGCCAAGGGCCAGTGGGAATTCCAGGTATTCGGCAAGGGCTCCAAGCGCGCCGCCGACCAGATCTGGATCGCCCGTTACCTGCTGCTGCGCCTTTGCGAACAGTACGGCATCGACGTCGAATTCCATTGCAAGCCGCTCGGCGACACCGACTGGAACGGTTCGGGCATGCATTGCAACTTCTCCACCAAGTTCATGCGCGAAGTTGGCGGCAAGGAATATTTCGAAGCCCTCATGGCCGCTTTCGCCAAGAACTGGAAAGAGCACATCGACGTTTACGGCCCGGACAACCACCTGCGTCTGACCGGCAAGCACGAAACCGCTCCGTGGAACAAGTTCTCCTACGGCGTTGCTGACCGTGGCGCTTCGATCCGCGTTCCGCATTCCTTCGTCAACAACGGTTACAAGGGTTACCTCGAAGACCGTCGTCCGAACTCTCAAGGCTGCCCTTACCAGATCGCTTCCGTCGTTCTGAAGACGATCGCAGAAGTGCCGCTCGCAAAGTCGGCTGCTGCCTGATATCGAACTGATGGCGTCGCCCGAACCGGGCGACGCCATTTTTCTGTCCACCGAACAGCCGGGCCGGACGGGCGACCTTTCGCTCTCTGCCCCACGCGGCATATTCTTCCTTCGCGAACTCCAAGAAGTTTCGGCACGTCAAGCAAGAAGGTGAGCGATGGGCATTCTCCAGAAATTCTCTCTCGAAAACCGCACCGCCGTCATTACCGGCAGCGGCCGCGGCCTTGGCTTCGAAATCGCCAGCGCCTTCGCCGAAGCGGGCGCCCATGTGTGGCTGACCGGCCGCAATACCGAAACGCTGGAACAGGCGGTCGAAACGCTGCGCAAGGCCGGCGGCAAGGCCGATTACGCTGCCTTCGATATTGCCGATACGGCAGCCGGCAGCGCCCTTGTCCGCCGCATAATGGACGAGTTCGGCCACCTCGATATCCTCGTCAACAATGTCGGCGCGCGCGACCGCCGCCCGCTTGCTGAATTCAGCGACGAGGACGTGCTGGAACTGATCCGCACCGATCTCACCTCCTCCATCTCTCTGTCGCGCGATGCGGCGGAGGCCATGAACACCAATGGTTACGGCCGCATCATCACCATCACCTCCATTCTCGGCCATATCGTCCGGCCGGGGGATGCGATCTATCCTGTCGCCAAACAGGGTCTGACCGGGCTGATGCGGGCGATTGCCGTGGAATATGGCGCACGCGGCATTACCAGCAACGCCATCGCACCCGGCATGTTCGCCACCGAAACTAATGCCGCCCTTGCCGAAAATCCTGAGATGGTGGCCTTCGCCAAACTGCGGGTGCCGCTGGAGCGCTGGGGCCGGCCGGATGAAATCGCCGGTGCTGCCCTGTTTCTGGCCAGCGACGCGGCCTCCTTCGTCAACGGCCATGTGCTGACGGTGGATGGCGGCATGTCGGTGCGGCTGTGAGAGGCCCGTTGCGGAAAGGCGCTAGATAGGCATGGCGGCACGGCAACGCATCATCCCTGTCAGGCGCGAATATAACCGCTGGGTCGCCAACCAGACGCTGGAAGATTATGCGCTGCGTTTTACCGCCAAAAGCGCCCGGCAATTTTCCTCCAACCGCATTTCCCACACCGCCATCGGCGCGATTTCCTTTCTGGCGCTGGAAGCCATCGGCGGCGCCATCACGCTCTCCTACGGCACCACCAACGCCTTTTACGCCATTCTCGTCGCCGCCATCGCCATGCTCGCCGTCGGCCTGCCGATCAGCCGTTACGCCATCCGCCACGGTGTCGATATCGATCTTCTGACGCGCGGCGCAAGCTTCGGTTACATCGGCTCCACCATAACCTCGCTCATCTATGCCGCCTTCACCTTCATGCTCTTCGCCATCGAGGCGTCGATCATGTCCGGCGCGCTGGAACTGGCGCTCGGCATTCCCTTGTGGATCGGCTATATCATCTCGGCCGTCATGGTCATTCCGCTCGTCACCCATGGCGTGCGCCTCATCAGCCGTTTCCAGATCGTCACCCAGCCCTTCTGGATCGTGCTGAACATTTTGCCCTTCGTGTTCATCGCTTTGATGGACTGGGAAAAATACGATCTGTGGCGGGCCTTTGCCGGCATACACCACGCCTCGGGGCCGCCCGGCACGGTGGCAGATTTCAATCTGGTGGAATTCGGCGCGGCCTCCGCCGTCATCCTGGCGCTGATGTCGCAGATCGGCGAACAGGTGGACTTCCTGCGCTTCCTGCCGGCCGAAGGCCAGAGCCGCCTGCGCCACCGCATCGCGGTGTTCCTGGCGGGCTCCGGCTGGGTCGTCGTCGGCGTGCCGAAGCTGCTCGCCGGCTCCTTCCTCGTGGTGCTCACCTTCAGCTCCGGCGTCTCGGTGGATCGCGCCGCCGATCCGGCGCAGATGTATCTCACCGCCTTCGGTTACATGATCCCCAACGAAACCGCCGCCATGCTGCTGATGGTCGCCTTCGTGGTCGTCTCGCAGCTGAAGATCAACGTCATGAACGCCTATGCGGGTTCGCTCGCCTGGTCGAACTTCTTCTCGCGCCTCACCCACAGCCACCCCGGCCGCGTCGTCTGGCTGGTCTTCAACGTGGCGATCGCACTGCTTCTGATGGAACTCGGCATTTACCGGCTGCTGGAAGAAACGCTCGGCATCTTTTCGATCATCGCCATGGCGTGGCTCTGCACCATCTCGGCCGATCTTTTCATCAACAAGCCGCTTGGCCTTGCCCCGCCCGGCATCGAATTCAAGCGTGCCCATCTTTACGATATCAACCCCGTCGGCGTCGGCTCCATGGCGCTTTCGGCGACCATCGCGCTGATGGCGCATTTCGGCGCCTTCGGGCCGCTCGCCGCATCGCTCGCGCCCTATCTCACACTGATCGTCGCTTTCATCGCCTCGCCGCTGATTGCCTGGGGCACGAAGGGCAAATTTTATCTCGCCCGCAAGCCGCGCCAGAAATGGCGTGAGGAAAGCAGCATCACCTGCTCGATCTGCGAACACCCTTTCGAGCCGGAAGACATGGCCTGGTGTCCCGCCTATGCCGCGCCGATCTGTTCGCTCTGCTGCTCGCTTGACAGCCGCTGCCATGACATGTGCAAGCCGAAGGCGAAGCTGAACTATCAGGTCGCGACCGTCGCGAAATCTTTCCTGCCGGATCAACTGGTCGCCAAACTCGCCACCCGGCTCGGACGTTACGGCATGGCCGCGGCGATTGCCGTCACCGCCATCGGCGGCATATTGGCAATGATCGCCCATCAGGTCGGCACCGCCTCGCCGGAAACGGCCGATGTGGTGAACCGCACCATCCTCATCGTGTTTTTCGTCTTCGCCGTCATTGCCGGCATCGTCTGCTGGTTCCTCGTGCTTGCCCATGACAGCCGTGTGGTGGCGGAAGAGGAATCTTCCCGCCAGAACACGCTGCTGCTCAAGGAAATCGCCGCCCACAAGAAGACCGATGCCGCCCTTCAGGACGCCAAGGAAACGGCTGAGGCCGCCAACCGCGCCAAGAGCCGTTATGTGGTGGGCCTCAGCCATGAATTGCGCACCCCGCTCAATGCGGTTCTTGGTTATGCCCAGATTCTCGAGCGCGACGACACCATCCCCCCGCCCCGGCAATCGGCGATCAAGGTCATCCGCCGCTCGGCCGATCACCTGTCCGGCCTGATCGACGGGCTTCTCGATATTTCCAAGATCGAGGCCGGCCGTCTGCAGGTCTATTCCAACGAGATCAATATTCAGGATTTCCTCGACCAGATCGTCGACATGTTCCGCCCGCAGGCGCAGGCCAAGGGGCTGGAGTTCCGCCACGACCGGTCGCGGGCCCTGCCACAATATGTCCGCACCGATGAAAAGCGGCTGCGCCAGATCCTCGTCAACCTCATCTCCAACGCCATCAAATTCACCGATGAGGGCGCGGTCACCTTCGATGTCGGTTACCGCAGCCAGGTGGCGAGTTTCACCGTTTCCGATACCGGCCGCGGCATTGCCGAAAAGGACCTCGCCCGCATCTACGAACCCTTCCAGCGCGGCGAGGCAGACAGCGTGCGCCCGATGCCCGGCCTCGGCCTCGGCCTGACCATCACAAGGCTCCTCACCAATACACTCGGCGGCGAAATTTCCGTTTCCAGTGCAAAGGATGAAGGCTCCACTTTCCGCGTGCGCCTCATGCTCTCTGCCGTGCACCGGCCAAGCACGGCGCCGGCGGCGGAAAAGACCATCCGCTCCTATTCCGGGCCGCGCCGCACCATCGTCGTGGTCGATGACAATGAGGATCATCGCGAGCTGATGCGGCAGGTGCTGGTGCCGCTCGATTTCGTGGTGCTGACCGCCCAAAGCGGGCCGGAATGCCTGACGCTCATCGAAGGCGTGAAGCCCGACCTCTTCCTTATCGATATTTCCATGCCCGGCATGACCGGCTGGCAGCTTGTGACCAAACTGCGTGAAGCCGGGCAGACCGCCCCGCTCATCATGCTCTCGGCCAATATCGGCGACGGAACCGTGGCGGGCGCGGGCGAGGACAACCACAATGACGCCATCGCCAAGCCTGTCGATATACGCCAGCTTTGCGACAGGCTTGCCGTGCATCTCGGCCTGAAATGGATCTACGAGGCGGATATTCCGCCCCCGCCATCGCCGCCGCCCGTGGCGCAGATCGTCCATCCCGGCGCAATTCACATTCAGGATTTGCAGCGGCTCGGCGAAATAGGCTACATACGCGGCATCGAAGCGAAACTCGCCGATCTTGCCCGCAACACGGAAAACCTGCCCTTCACGCAGGAGCTCGGCACCTATGTGCAGGCCTTCGATCTGGCCGGTTACGCGCATTTTCTCAAACGGTTTACGGATAGCGACACGGGAGACGGCAAGGCATGAGCGGTCAGGCGGCGGCAGCCCCGAGAGACATCGTATTGCTGGTGGATGACAGCCCGGAAGCACTGGGGTTCCTCACCGATGCACTGGAACAGTCAGGCTTTTCCGCCCTCATCGCCACCTCCGGCCAGGCCGCGCTCAACATCGCCGAACGCATCACGCCCGATATCATCCTGCTCGACGCCGTCATGCCGGCCATGGACGGTTTCGAGACCTGCCGCCGCCTGAAGGCCAATGCGGCGGTGGCGCAGGTGCCCGTCATCTTCATGACCGGGCTGACGGAGACCGAACATGTGGTGCGGGCGCTCGAATCCGGCGGCGTCGATTATCTGACCAAGCCGATCAACATCGACGAGCTGCGCGCCCGCATCCGCGTCCATCTCTCCAATGCCCGCTCGGCACAGAGCGCCCGCGTCGCGCTCGATGCCGCCGGCCGCCACCTGCTTGCCGTGCGCGCCAACGGTGCCATCCACTGGTCGACACCGCAGGCGACGCGCCTCGTCAACGCCGCCACCGGCCGCGACGACGGCATGGAGATCGTCACCAGCCATATTGGCCGCTGGCTCGCAGAACGGGCGGCGGCGGAAACCGGCCGCGACGTGCCGCTGACGATCACCGAGGCCGGGCGGCCCGCCCTGCAGCTGTCCTTCCTCGGCGCCATGGGGCCGGATGAATTCCTTTTCCGCCTCACCGCCGCCAATGAGAAATCCGGCGACCACCTGCTGCGCGAGCATTTTTCCCTCACTGCCCGGGAATCGGAAGTGCTGCTGTGGATCGCGAAGGGCAAATCCAATCGCGATATCGGCGATATCCTCGGCCTTTCCGCGAGAACCGTGAACAAGCATCTGGAGCAGATCTATGTGAAGCTCGGGGTGGAAAACCGGGCATCGGCGGCCGTGAAGGCGGCGCATATATTGCATCAGGGGTGACGATTGCCGTTAATATGCTAAGGTTCGTCCAGCATATATTGTCCGCTTGAGTACACACCACCCGCTTATTGGCCGGGCGGTTGCGGCTTGTTTCTTCTCCCCGAGGGGGAGAAGTCCGCGGCAGCGGGATGAGGGGGCAAGCTCTCCGAAATCCGGCAACGTTGCCCCCTCATCCGACCCTCCTGGCCACCTTCTCTCCCTCTGGGAGAAGAAACAAGTGGCACCCCCCACCCAAAAATCACCGCTCGAACCACCTGAACCCTGTCACAGGATAGAAATCCAATGGACCGTTTCATCATCCTTTCCGGCTGCTCCGGCGGCGGAAAATCGACGCTTCTCGCCGAGCTTGCCCGGCGCGGTTTCGCCACCGTGGAAGAGCCCGGCCGCCGCATCGTTATCGAAGAAACCCGCAATGGCGGCACGGCCCTGCCGTGGATCGACCTCGAAGCCTTTGCCCGCCGCGCCATCGCCATGGCGCTCGAAGACCGGCAAAAGGCCCCGCCCGAAGGCCCGGTCTTCTTCGATCGCGGCCTGATCGACGCCGCCTCGGCGCTTCGTCATATAAATGGCGATGCCTTCATCGAGACGCTGGGGGTTGCACACCGCTATAACCGTCTGGTCTTCCTCACCCCGCCATGGCCGGAAATCTACAGGGGCGACAGCGAGCGCAAGCATGGCTTCGATGCGGCGGTCGCGGAATATGAGCGTTTGCTCCGCGACTATGACGAGCTTGGTTACGATATTTCCGTGCTTCCGAAATCCGGCATAGGGGAACGTGCGGACTTTATTCTGACGCGGATCGACTGAGGCGCTCTGGCAAGAGAATGAGCTTCAGCGGTTTTCGAGCAGTTGCGAGACGGTGACAAACTCAAACCCGCGTCGAGACCGCAAACAAAAAGCCCGGCATCGCTGCCGGGCTTCGATAGGGTGTCGCAGAAGGGCTTAGCTGCCCTGCTGGATGTAGGTGAACTTGCCGTCCGGACCCTTCTTCCATTCGTACATGACGTAGCCGGGAAGCTTCGGGTCGCCCTTCTCGTCGAAGGAGATGTCGCCGAGCGCGGTCGGGAAGGTGCCGGACTTCAGGGCCTCGGCAACCTTTTCCGGCTCCACGGAACCGGCGGCCTTCGCCGCACCGGCAATCGCCTGCATCGCGGCATAGGAGTAGAGCGTGTAGGCTTCCGGGTTGAAGCCGGCGGCCTTGAACTTCTCTACCAGTTCCTTGTTTTCCGGGCGCAGCGTCGGATCGGGGCCGAAGGTGTTGAGCGTGCCTTCGACGGCGTCGCCGGCGATGGAAGCAAGTTCGTTCGAGACGATACCGTCGCCCGAAACGAGCTTGGCCTTCAGGCCCTGGTCAGCCGCCTGACGGATGATGAGGCCGGCTTCGGTGTGCAGGCCGCCCCAGTAGATGATGGAAACGCCGGCTTCCTTCATCTTGGAGATCAGCGCGGAGAAGTCCTTGTCGCCGACGTTGACGCCTTCATACATGACTTCCGTCACGCCGGCGGCATTGGCAGCCTTCTTGGTTTCATCGGCAAGGCCCTGACCGTAAGGCGTCTTGTCGTGAATGATGGCGACCTTGGCGTCCTTGAAATGATCGGCCAGGTACTTGCCGGCAATGCCGCCCTGCTGGTCGTCACGGCCGCAGGTACGGAACGTGTTCCAAAGGCCACGCTCGGTGAAGACCGGGTTGGTTGCGGCGGGTGTGATTTCGAGAATGCCGTTTTCGGCGTAAACTTCAGAAGCCGGAATGGAAACGCCGGAGTTGAAGTGACCGACAACGAATTTCACGCCGTCAGCGACGAACTTGTTGGCAACCGAAATACCCTGCTTGGGGTCGGATACGTCGTCGCCCAGCACGATCTTGATCTGCTCGCCATTGATACCGCCGGCGGCATTGATGTCTTTCGCGGCCTGTTCGGCACCCTTCTGGATCTGAGCGCCGAAAGCAGCGTTCGGGCCGGTCAGCGGTGCGCCGACAGCGATCACGACATCGGCCCAGGCCGAACCGCCAAACGCGACCATGGCGGTCAGCGCAACAGCGGAAAGAAGAGACTTCTTCATTACTTTACTCCCAGTTCCTTTGGATGGGTTGATTGCAAGGGCCTGTTCAGTACCCACCTTCACTGAACAGGAAACTGTTCCACTCTGACGAGCATTGTGCAGCCGGAAAAATCCGCCTGTCAATCTTTCTTCTTGTAGGAAAATGCCGATGTCCGGTCGTAAAGCCAATAGTAGTTATTGACCATCTGGCTTGTCCGGCGCGTGCGGAAACCGACGCTGGAAAAAACCAGAAGAAGAACGACGTCAAACACGTAATAGAAGCCGTTGATGAACGGCCCATTGAACAGCGCGTGATGCAGAAACCGCATCACCACACCCAGAGCGAGCGTATAGATAACCACCCGCGTATAACCGCCCCAGCCATCGGCCACGGACTTGCCCGTGCGCCATGCCGTCCAGAAACCCAGAAGAACAACCAGAGCGCGCAGAACATACCGCACGCCGTTATCCGTTTCGAAAAAAAGGCCCTGCATCTCTTTCCCCATCAGTGCCGGGCAGAAACGCCCTGACCCTGCCTTGTCTGTCGTCCCGTCGTTTTTCCGCCGGGCATTTTATTGTTTGCACCCCGCCATGGATCCTTAAGGTTTGGCCGAAAGGACGACAGGCCGCCGTTTGCAGTCTTGCGCCGCAAAATTTCCGGCGCAAGTAAAATCTTTCAGTGCCGTCCGCCTTCGAGATAGGCGGCCCGCACCTGCGGATCGGCGAGCAGTTCCCTGCCCGAACCGCTCATCGTCACCTTGCCGTTGACCATCACATAAGCGCGGTCGGAAAGCTTGAGCGCGGCAAAGGCGTTCTGCTCCACGAGGAAGACGGTCAGCCCCTCTTCCTGGTTGAGTTTCTTGATCGCCTCGAAAATGCCCTTGACGATCAAGGGTGCGAGACCGAGCGACGGCTCGTCCAGCAGCAGGAGCTTCGGCCGTGCCATCAGCGCGCGGCCGATGGATAGCATCTGCTGCTCACCGCCGGAAAGCGTGCCGCCCCGCTGGCTCTGGCGCTCCTTCAGGCGCGGGAACATCACGAAGATCTTCTCGACGTCTTCCTTGAAATATTTCAGGTTATCGAGATTGGCGCCCATCTGCAGGTTTTCCAGCACCGTCATGCGCGGGAAAATCCGGCGGCCTTCGGGCGACTGGGCAATGCGCTTGCGGGCGATCAGATGGGTCGGCAAGTGCGTAATGTCCTCGCCGTCGAAGATCACCTGGCCGGCGCGCGCCTGCGGGCTGCCGCAGATGGTCATCATCAGCGTCGACTTGCCGGCGCCGTTGGCGCCGATCAGACTGACGATTTCGCCCCTCTTCACTTCGACATCGACACCGGCCAGAGCCCGGATATTGCCGTAATAGGTTTCGACACCCTGGACTTTCAGAAGCGGTTCACCGGACATCAGGCCGCTCCTCCGTCGAGTTCTTCCGCAATCACGTCTTCCACTTCATCATCCTCGACACCCAGATAGGCGGCGATGACCTTCGGGTCGTTCTTCACATGGTCCGGCGTGCCGTCGGAAATCTTCTGGCCATATTCCAGAACCACCACATGGTCGGAAATCTGCATCACCACGGACATGTCGTGCTCGATGAGGAGCAGCGACGTGCCCTCGTCGCGAATGCCGCGCAGGAGCGCGTTGAGCGCCAGCGATTCCTTCGGGTTAAGGCCGGCGGCCGGCTCGTCGAGGCACAGAAGCTCCGGCCCCGTGCACATGGCGCGGGCGATTTCCAGACGGCGCTGCGCACCATAGGGCAAATCGCCGGCCGGATCGTCGGCGCGGTCGATCAGATCGGCCTTTTCCAGCCAGTATTTGGCCTTTTCGATAGAGGCATCCACCGCCCGCCGGTAAGCGGGCAGGCCGAGAAGACCGAGGATCGTGTAACCCGAGGCCTTCATCAGCGCATTGTGCTGCGCCACCAGCAGGTTTTCCAGAACCGTCAACCCCGAAAACAGGCGGATGTTCTGGAAGGTGCGCGCCACCTTGGCCTTCTTGGTGATTTCGAAATCCGGCAGGCGCTCGAGAAGATGCGCCTCGCCGCTTTGCTGGCGCATGGTGATCATGCCCATGGTCGGCTTGTAGAAGCCGGTGATGCAGTTGAAAACCGTGGTCTTGCCGGCACCGTTGGGGCCGATCAACGCCGTGATCTCGCCGCGCTTCGCCTCGAAGGAGAAGTCGTTGATGGCCATCAGGCCGCCGAAGCGCATCGAGAGATGTTCGACCTTGAGGATCGTATCGCCAGTCGTATTGGGTGTCATTGTTGCCGTTCCGGAAGCCATCAACCGTGACCTTCCTTGGTAAAGCTGCCGGAGACGGCCTTGCGTTCCTTAAGGAAGGCCGTGGGTTCACGCGAGCCGACGAAGCCGCGCGGCTTGAACAGCATGACGATGACCATGGCAAGGCCGAAGAGCAGCATACGGTAAAGTTCAGGCGTGAAGTCGGGCCCGAAGACATGCTTCAGGAACTCCATTTCACGCAGAAGCTCGGTGCCGCCGACCATGACCAGCGCCGCAATGGCGATACCCGTCAGCGAGCCCATGCCGCCAAGAACGACGATGGCGAGAATGACGGCGGATTCGAGGAACACGAAGCTTTCCGGCGACACGAAACCCTGACGCGCGGCGAAGAAGGAACCGGCGAAACCGCCGAACATCGCACCCGTCGCAAAGGCGGTGAGCTTGGTGATGACGGTATCGATGCCGAGCGAACGGCAGGCGATCTCGTCCTCGCGCAGCGCTTCCCAGGCACGGCCGATCGGCATGCGGCGCAGGCGGATGGTCACATAGGCCGTCAGCATGCAAAGCAGCAGGATCACGTAGAACAGGAAGATCTTGTAATAGGCCGACGACATCGACAGGCCGAAGGCCTTGGCGAAATTGTTCGACGCGCCGACATCGAAGGACCAGATGCCGAAGACGGACGCCTTGGCGATGCCCGAAATACCGAAGGTGCCCTTGGTCACATCCGTCCAGTTCAAAAGCACGAGGCGGATGATTTCACCGAAGGCGAGCGTCACGATCGCCAGATAGTCGCCGCGAAGACGAAGAACCGGGAAACCGAGAATGATGCCCCAGAAGCCCGCGAGAATGCCGGCGACCGGCAGGAGCACCCAGAAGGACAGGCCGAAATGGCTGGAGAGCAGCGCATAGGAATAGGCGCCGACCGCATAAAAGGCCACGTAACCGAGATCGAGCAGGCCGGCCAGCCCGACGACGATGTTGAGGCCCCAGGCCAGCATCACATAGATCAGGATCTGGATGCCGAAATTGTCGACGAATTTCAGCGAACCCTGAAAGCCGAACAATTGCACGGCGATAACGGGATAAAGCAGCAGCAGGACCAGCGCCAGCTTCAGGAAGTGCTTGTGGAAAAAGCCCTTCTCTTCGGAAATCTCCAGCACGCCGCTCTTGGCCTTGGCCAGCTTGCGACGATCGAGCGACGGCTTGATGAAGCCGACGACGAGGAAACGGCCGACAGCGGCAATGCCGACGAAGACCGCCAGAAGCCCCCAGCGGGTGCCCCAGATCAGCTGGTTGTTGATATCCTGATAGGTGACGATGCCCACATAAAGAATGAACATGCCGAACGAGATGAGGCCCGCAATCAGGCCCTCCTTCACAGCCGCCGCCATCAGGCTCGGGCTGGAAGCAGCGTTGTCGGAAGCGATATTGGTCATGGGATCACACCTTCTCGACTTCCGGACGACCGAGAATGCCGGTCGGCTTGAAGATCAGCACGAAAGCCAGGATGCCGAATGCCGCGACATCCTTGTAGGCGATGGAGAAATAGGCCGACCACAGCGATTCGATGAGGCCGATCAGCAGACCGCCGAGAACAGCGCCCGGAAGCGAGCCGATGCCGCCGAGAACGGCCGCCGTAAACGCCTTGACGCCGGGAATGAAGCCATCGCTGAAGGAAGCAACGCCGTAATACATCAGATACATGGTGCCCGCGACAGCGGCGAGTGCTGCACCCATGATGAAGGTGATGGAGATCGTCTTGTCGACATCGACGCCAAGCAGTGCGGCCATCTTGCGGTCCTGTTCGGTGGCGCGCTGCGCCCGGCCGAGCGGGGTCTTGTTGACGATATACCAGAAGGCGAAGAGCAGCACCGAGGTAACGACCATGATGATGAGCTGCTTCAGCGACACGGTAATGGCGCCGAAATGATAGCTTTCCGTCACCATCGACGGGATCGGCTTGTTGCGCGGACCCTGCGTCACCTGGATGAAGTTGGACAGCGCGATCGACATGCCGATGGCCGTGATCAGCGGTGCAAGACGGAAGGAGCCTCTGAGCGGGCGATAGGCGACGCGTTCGATCACCCAGTTCCACAGGCCGGTCATCAGCATGGCGACGACCATCATCAGAAGCAGAAGAAGCGCCACCGGAATGCCGGCGACAAAGGATGTCACGATCAGGAAAACGATCAGCGCGGCAAAGCCGCCGAGCATGAAAATATCGCCGTGGGCGAAGTTGATCATGCCGATGATGCCGTAAACCATCGTATAGCCGATAGCGATGAGGCCGTAGATCGATCCAAGAGTCAGCCCGTTGATGAGCTGCTGGATAAAATACTCCATGTCTTTCCCCCGGGCACGACCTCGAATGGGCCACGCCTCGTTATGTTAATTATAGGGGCGCCCTTGCAGGCAGACCCCCACCCTCAAAATGCATATCGTGTTCGTTAAAAATGTGAAGTCAAAAACGGGCGATCCTGCACAAAATTTGGAATTTCCACATGGACTGCCGCTTTCCCGGTCAAAAGAGCCATGATTTTGGCAGGAAGTGCTGAAAAAATGACGGCCGGATGCTTATTTCAGCATTGTCCGACGCCATTATTTGACCGGCAGCGGGCAAAGGAGTAGCGAAGATCAGAACGGCGATATCCCGCAGACGGGATCAATTGGCAAAGAGATGATCGACATATTGACGAAAGCGGCGCTGGACGCCGGGCAGGCCATCATGGCGGTCCACCGTGCCGGCCCGCATGTGTCGTATAAGGACGACTGTTCGCCGGTGACCGAGGCCGATCAGCGCGCCGAGGCGATCATTCTTGCGGCGCTGGCCGCCCATTTTCCCGACATCCCCGTGGTTGCCGAAGAGGCGGTATCGAGCGGCATCCTGCCGGAAACCGGTGCGGAATTCTTCCTCGTCGACCCGCTGGATGGCACCAAGGAATTCATTTCGGGCAAGGACGATTTCACCGTCAACATCGCGCTCATCCGCAACGGCGTTCCGGTGGCCGGCGTGGTTTACGCCCCCTGCCGCGGACAGGCTTGGACGGGCGAGGACAATGCCGCCGAAAAGCTCGCCATTTCCGGCGAAGGCGCCATCCTGTCGCGCCACCCCATCCGCGCGCGCCAGCGCGGCGCTTCCCCCGTGGCGCTGATCAGCCGCTCGCATTGCACGGCGAAAACGGAAGCCTTCGTGGCGGAACACGGGCTGAAGGACTGCATCTCCGTCGGCTCTTCCCTGAAATTCTGCATGCTGGCAGAGGGCGCCGCCGATATCTACCCCCGCTTCAGCCGCACCATGATGTGGGACACGGCCGCCGGCGACGCCGTGCTGCGCGCTGCGGGCGGCAGGACGCTCGATTGCGAGGGCAGGCCGCTTGCATATGCGGTGAGGGGCGATGGCGAGGATGCGCTGGCCAATCCGGATTTCATTGCCGAAGGGGCGATGGCGGTGGAACGCGCGGGGTAACGCCGCTTTCCGTCTTCTGCGGCTACTGCAACGGGTGGATCGGATTTCTGCCTTGGTGAGCTTCGGCGTATGCCGCCTCACCCCCCTCTGCCCTGCCGGGCATCTCCCCCTCAAGGGGGGAGATCGGCAGGAGGCGCTACCACCGCTTCATTCGCAAACGTCGTGATAGGCGAGACCTATCCACGAGTCGATCTCCCCCCTTGAGGGGGAGATGTCCGGCAGGACAGAGGGGGGTAAACAGCATACGCCGAAGCCCCTAAAAACATCCTCATACCGATCAACGCAGACAAATTTCTTCCCCACTCATCCCCACCCCACGCCACCGCCACACAATGCCCCGCAACGAAACACTGCAGCGCGGAAGGCACATCATGACGGAACAGACGGCGAGACTTCGGCTTCCCTATATCCTCCCCTCGCAGGCACAGAAACACGTCACCCATAACGAAGCCCTGCAAAGGCTGGATGCGATCGTGCAACTGGTCATCAAGGCCATCATCACCACACCGCCCGATAACGCTGAGGAAGGGGATTGTTTCCTCCTCTCCGCCGATGCTGCGGGCGACTGGGCCGGCAAGGGCGGCAGGCTCGCTTTCCGGCAGGATGGCGCCTGGCTCTCGATCGCGCCGCAGCCGGGCTGGACGGCGTGGTTTGCGGCCGAGAGCAGATATCGCATCCTGCGCGACGGCAACTGGCGCGACATGCCGCTGCCGGCCGCCGGTCGGCTGGAAAGGCTGGGCATCGGCACGGAGGCCGACGCCACCAATCGGCTGGCGCTCACCTCCCCCGCCAGCCTCTTCACCCACACCGAAGAAGGCGGCAGCCACCGCATGACGATCAACAAGGCGGGCAAGGGCGATACCGCCTCGCTGCTGTTCCAGTCCGGCTGGAGCGGCCGGGCGGAAATGGGCCTTGCCGGCACTGACGGGTTTTCGATCAAGACCAGCAAGGATGGCGCCTCATGGCACACCGCACTTCTGTGCAGCGGCGACGGCCGGGTCTCGATGCCGAACCGCCCGCTCGCCGTTGCCGGCCTGCCGGCGGGCACGACGAAACCCGCCAATGGCGCGGCGGCAGGTTTTTCCCTGCTCTCCATCGCCGAGGGCGGCTTTGCGCTCGGCGATGCGGTGAGCGGCGGTGGGCGTGAACTCGTGGTGCCGGCAAAGGGCCCTTATCTGGCGGCCCTGATGCTAGCCGTGGTCTCCTCTTCCGGCCACCGGGTGACGCTTTTCATCAATGGCGCGGCGGCCAGCTTCGGCATCGCCGGCAATGCATCGACATCAGGCACATCGCAGTCGGCAACCTCCATCCTTTCCCTCGATGCCGGCGACCGCCTGCGGCTGCAGCATGAGGGAACGGCGGAATTTACCCAGGGCAGCGGGAAAACGTGCCTTTCGCTTGCGGCACTCTGACGGAAACAACCGGGGAGAGAGAAAAATTGCGATTTTTGGAAAAATTTTTTCCCGGCAAAATAAGGCGACTCGAACAAATCAGGCGAAACCGTTCAAATTCTTAATAAATTGTCACGAGCTGCTTAGGCAATTTTTAAAGGTACCGGGATAGAGTTCCCGTCATATGGTCTTGAGTTTGTATAGAGTGTCCAATGACCGAAATGATACGCCCACGAGTTAAATATGTCATCGGCCCCGATGGCAGCCCTCTGACGATTGCGGATCTTCCGCCTGCCAATACCCGTCGCTGGGTCATTCGCAGAAAGGCGGAGGTGGTTGCAGCGGTACGCGGTGGACTGTTGAGCCTCGAGGAAGCCTGCGAGCGTTATACGCTCACCGTCGAAGAATTCCTGTCCTGGCAGTCCTCGATTGCCGATCACGGCCTTGCCGGCCTGCGCACCACGCGCATTCAGCAATATCGCCACTAAAACAGTGCGCCGGCGCAAAAACGCGCCCAGACCGAGTTTCCAGAACGCCCCGCCGGATTATCGACGGGGTTTTCGGTTCGATTTCGGATCCCCCCTGAGAACTGCCCCACAAAACCGGCGATTGTCGCCGGTTTGTGTCCGCTGCGTTCGCTATCCCGCTGTTTCAATTCGGATGCAAGCCGTTACAGTGGCGACAACCAACAGCAATGCGGAAGGCGCTCATCATGGACATCAAGACAACCGAAACCGGATCGCACGGCGAATATTCGGCGACCATCGACGGCCACAAGGCGGAGATGACCTATTCGCGCACCTCCCCTTCCCTCATCATCATCGATCATACCGGCGTGCCCGATGCGCTGCGCGGCAAAGGCGTCGGCCAGGCGCTCGCCGCGCATGCGATCGATGAAGCCCGCAAGGGCGGCTGGAAAATCATTCCGCTCTGCCCGTTCTTCAAGGCCCAGACATTACGCCATGCCGAATGGGCGGATGTAATTCAGGGGTAAGGGCGCTTTATCTTCTGTCTGAGGGCAGAATAATCGCAAGCGTCGCGGCATGTTTCTTCTCCCCGCCGGGGAGAAGAAACATGCAACCGTTCCAAATCGTAAAACAGGTCAATCCGGTTTTTCACGCCACCTTCAATGGCGGCGTCCCGGCATGCATGCTCCGGCGGACTTCTTCACGGAATTCAAGCGTATCCTTTGCGCCGTGCACGGCCACGGCGTGTTGCACGGCCGCTTCCATAAGTTCCTCCGGAGAATCGGCGGAGATGGCGACGGTGCATCTGCTGTCACTGGGGAATTCGCGGCAATCGATATATTGGCGGGCCATTTTTTCCTCCCTGCAAGTGCCGCCCGCACCCGCACGGGGCGCGTGCGCGTAAAAGCCTCCGGCTCACGGTCGGAACCTCCGTAAAATACGCCTTTCCCCACGTCCGGACAATCGAAATCAGGCCTGACCGTCCCGGCGGGAAACACCGGCGACGCGGCAAAACAAAAGGCCGCCCTGAAGGAGCGGCCTTTCGAAAAAATGCATGGCGTCCCGTCATTGAAAGCCGCCTCCTGATCCACCGGCAGCCGTCAATGAGGACGATCTTCGTAATTTCCTGCGCCTATAGGTCAGGCGCGGGCGCGGATGGCTCCGTCGCGGTTTTCCAGTGCGGCGGCCTTTTCATATTCGGCCTGCACTTCTTCCAGCGAAGCTTCGGCCGCTTCCTGCTGGGCCTTCAGCTCACGGATCGAGACCTGAAGATTATCCGCCCGCTGGCGCGCGGCCTTGGCGAAGGTCGGATAGGCGAAATGCGTCGGATCGGTAATGCCCGACTTGCTTTCTTCCAGAGATATCTGATGCACCAGTTCCTTTGCCATCCGCTCGAACTCGGACATCATCTGCTGCAGCTGGCTAAGCTGCCGGCGTTTTTCATTGACCTGAAATTCCTTCAGGCGAACCAGGCTGTCACGCGACTTCATACGCAATACTCCATGGATAGCGAGACCCGGATCAAAAAGGCACTATGCCACCCTGATCGGCCCGTTTAACCCGCCCGTTTTTCCGCAAGGGTTGCCCCCTGTCCCGGAATGATTCCCAAAAGTTACCCGACGTTAATAAAAAACCGCCGTCGTTAACCTTTCGTTTACGGGCATCGTTAATGATAACGACGATCATTTAAGGGTCGGTAAATGCCAGGTCCAAAAAAATGGACCCGACGATGTAAGAGTCGATTGAATCACTTAACGGGATTTCCTCACGTTAAGCTTCAATTTTGGCGATGGTGGATTCACGTGCAAAAACAGCGAAATGCCTACTTTGCTTAATAAATTCGATACACCTTGCCAAAGGCAATTAGAATTTGTTAACCATTTGGTGGCAGCCTGCAAATCAGGCAACGTCTGGATCCGCATCGCGCGAGGCAATGATTTACCGGTTCGCGGGCGGCAAAGGGGATAATTATGCGGGTTCTACTTATTGAAGACGACAGCGCGACAGCGCAGAGCATTGAACTGATGCTCAAGTCGGAGAGCTTTAACGTCTACACGACCGACCTCGGTGAGGAAGGCGTGGACCTCGGCAAGCTCTATGATTACGACATTATTCTTCTCGACCTCAACCTGCCCGACATGTCGGGTTACGAGGTTCTGAGAACGCTTCGCCTCTCCAAGGTCAAGACGCCGATCCTCATCCTGTCCGGCATGGCCGGCATCGAGGACAAGGTTCGCGGCCTGGGCTTCGGCGCAGACGATTACATGACCAAGCCGTTCCACAAGGACGAGCTTGTTGCCCGCATTCACGCTATCGTCCGCCGTTCCAAGGGCCATGCACAGTCGGTCATCGCCACCGGCGAGCTGATCGTCAATCTCGATGCCAAGACGGTTGAAGTGGGCGGCCAGCGCGTTCACCTGACCGGCAAGGAATATCAGATGCTCGAGTTGCTTTCGCTGCGCAAGGGCACGACGCTGACCAAGGAAATGTTCCTGAACCACCTCTATGGCGGCATGGACGAGCCGGAACTGAAGATCATCGACGTCTTCATCTGCAAGCTGCGCAAGAAGCTCGCAAACGCCGCCGGCGGCGCAAACTACATCGAAACCGTCTGGGGCCGCGGCTATGTTCTGCGCGAGCCGGATGGCGCGACGGAATTCCTCGAAACCGCCTGATCCATTCCGGAACAGGACAGTTTTTAAAAGACCCGCTGGAAACGGCGGGTTTTTTGTTGCGATTTGAAGATTTATTCTCCCTCATTCCTGTGCTTGTCACAGGAATCCAGCCAGCCCAAGTCCTTGGGCTGAAAGGACTCTCCCGCCGCGCAGACGCGCGTCGACTGGATTCCTGTGACAGGCACAGGAATGAGGGGAGAAAACCTGGCCACGCACCGCCAAGGGACAACGGCAGATGAACCACCTCATCCCCACTCTCAGAACCGAACGCCTGACGCTGCGCCCGTTGGCGATCACGGATTTCCCCGCCTATCGGGATTTCATGACGTCACTGCGCTCCATCGGTGTCGGCGGTCCCTACGACCTGCCCTCGACATGGGGCGTGTTCTGCCACGATCAGGCTAACTGGTACTTTTTCGGCCATGGCGCACTGATGATCGAGCTTGGCGAAACGGGACAATGCGTCGGCCAGGTCGGCATCAATCACGGTCCGCTGTTTCCGGAAAAGGAACTGGGCTGGCTGCTTTACGAAGGCCATGAAGGGCGCGGTTATGCGGCGGAAGCCGCCTCGGCGCTGCGCGACTGGGCCTTCAAGACCCTGAACCTGCCCACGCTTGTCAGCTACGTCTCGCCGCAGAACCGCAAATCCGCGGCCGTCGCCGAACGAATCGGCGGCAGGCTCGACCCGGCGGCACCCCGTTCCGATCCCGAAGACCTCGTTTATCGGCACCATCCGGCCACGAGGCTTCCGGAAAACCCGACCTAGCGCATCTCCGCTTTCAGAAAGCCGAGGATTGCCTGCGCGATCTGCGCATGGATGGCCGCGCGGTCCCTACCGCCGCCATCCCGGCAGACGAAACCTTCGCCCGGTGAAAGCTCCTCCGCGATCTTTTCGCCGTTCGGCCTGCAAATCTGCATGAAGCTGAAATGGCTGGCATCCGGTATCTCCCGATAAACGGTCGTCGCCTTTGGCAGATGCCGGGCGATATAGTCGGAATCGGCCTTGATGGCGGCGATCTCCGGTGTTTCCACACCCGCGGCCAGAATGAGAACCGGCACGCCGACGGCTTGCAGCGTCTCCGGCAGGAAACCGGCGGCCGGCCCGAGATCCAACGCGATGACAGCGCGGATGCGGGTATCCTTCAAATCCATCGAAAGACGCGGATCGGCCCTGCCGTCACCGACTACCCCGACTTTGGCGAGCAGCCGCGGAGCCTTGCATTGCGGCGGGCGCTTCTCCCCGCTGCAATCCTTCAGCGCAAGATCGGCGCTGTATCGCGCGCCAACCAGCTCCATTGCGGTCCAGCCGCCGAGGGAATGGCCGATTACGGCGATGCGCGTCGTGTCGATCCTGCCGGCGAATCGGTCATTGCCGAGCAATGCGGTCAGCGTTCTGCTTATGTCGCGCGGCCGTTCCCACAATGGAACGATCTCGGTCGCATTTTCTTCGGTGAACGATTCGCCGCCGTGATCCGGGGCGGCCACGACATAACCTTCCCGAACAAGCTCACCGGCAATCCAGTTCAGATTGCGCCAGCTTCCGCCGAAACCGTGCGACAGCAATATGAGAGGACGTGAACCGTCAGGAAGGGAAGCGCCCGGTTGAACCTCAAGGCCGTAAAAGGCGGCATTTTCGCCGACGATCTCGCTTTTGCCCGACGGTGCGGCCGGGTACCACAATGAAACGGCTAGCGTTCTCGAACCGGCCTCATCCGGCAATTCGATCTGTTTAAAACCGATGCCGCTTTCCGCCGCTGAGGACTGGATAGTGGAAAAAATGACGATGACCGCCGCAAGAAGATAGCGCATGGGATGCTCCGGAGTTGACATGACCAACTCCTGGTTCAATCCGCCGCCCGCCGAGACCTCGAACAGGTTTCAGGTCGTCCTGAAACGCGATTGGAGACAGCAACACCGTGTGCTTGAGAAAGCCGCGTTCAGAAATGCTCTAGATATCCGCGATCCGCTCGAAAAGCCGAACGGGACTGTCGCGGAACGTCGTATCGCGAAATGGCCGGAAACCGAATCGGGCGGCTATGGCCAGCGACGGGCTGTTGAGCGGATTGATCATGCAGACGGTCCGCTGGGAAATCCCGCGACCATCGAACCATCGCAGCGCCGCCTCCACCGCCTCTGTCGCGACACCCTTGCCCACCAGCGCCCCGTCGATTTTCCACATCGCCTCGGGCACGCCGTCGAAATCCTCACCGTTACCACGGCGCATATGGGCAAAGCCCACCTCGCCCACGATGCGCCCCGTGGCAAGCTCTTCCACCACAAAGGGGCCGAAGCCGAACGCGGACCAATGGCCCAGAAAACGCAAAAGCCGGGCGAAGGCGAGTTCCGGGTCCAGCGGCGCAATCGATACGACCCCTTCGATCTGCGGAACATCCGCGCCCCAGAAGGCGCGATAGAGCGCTTCATCCGCGATGGCATGCGGCCGCAGGACAAGGCGAGCGGTTGTCAGACGTGTCATGAACATGCTCCCCAAACGAAAAAGGCCGGCGCGTCGGCAGACGCAGCCCCGGCCCTTTCGCAAATTCAGATCGGCGATTGAACGGTCACTCGGCAACCGTCTTGGCGGTAAACACGATGCGGTCGTCATGCACCTTGTATTCCACCGCCATATTGGCCTCCTCGGCCAGAAGCAGCGTGTAATAGGGCTGAACGGAATGGGCGTCCACCGCCTCTTCCAGCCTGCCCTCGTAAATTTCCACGAACTTGGCCGGCACGCGCATCATCCGGCCCTTGACGGTGATTTCGAACCTGGCGTCGCCGTCGGGGCTTTCCAGCAGCACATCCACATTGCCGCCGCGCGGAATGGCGCCATAAGCCACGAGGAAGAGATTGAGCAGAAGTTTGACACGATTCTTCGCAACGATGGCGCGCGGGCCGTTCCAGCTCACCTCCGCCTTCTTTTCAGCAGCGGCGAAATCCTGGGCGGCTTTTTCGGCCTCGCCGGTGTCGATGGACGCGCCGGCGGAGCCGGAAGCGCCGAAAGCAAGGCGGGCGAACTTCAGCCGCACGGATGCGTTAAGGGCTGACGTGCGGATGAGATCGAGCGCGTCGTCATCCGTGCCGCCCTCGTCCAGGAGTTCGAGGCCGTTATTGATGGCGCCGACAGGAGAAATCACATCATGGCACACACGGCTGCACAGAAGAGCCGCCAGATCGGGACCGGACAGCGTGATATTGAGTTTGCTGGTCATAAAATTCTCTCCTGCGCAAGGGAGGCGCGGACGGTGTGGAAATTGTTAAGCCATAATGACACCATATTTGGTAAACCGATTGTTAATAGGATGGTTTCAAAATGCCAAATGCCTTAACAGGCCACACTGGAGCCCCGTGTATCCGCAAGGATGCGCGAAACATGCTGTAGAACTTTGACTCTGGGCATCGGCCCTTTCGAAAACCGATTCGGATTTTCGAACCGATGCGCTAACGAAACAGACGGACGGACATGACGATGCGCCTTACGAAAACCCGCACCATTGCACGCCTCGGACTGGGAAAGATTGTCGCGCTCCTTGCGAGCCTGCTGATATGGGTCGCACCGGCCGCGGCCCAGAACAGCGATCAATATTCTTTCCAGGAAGTCGTGGATGCAGGCCACGGATTCTTCGGTGAAACCACCGGCGGCCTTGCCAAGGTGGTGGAGCGCGCCTTCCAGCAATACGGCCTTCCGAACGGTTACATTCTGGGCCAGGAAGGCTCCGGCGCCTTCGTCGCGGGCCTCACCTATGGCGAAGGCACGCTTTACACCAAGAATGCCGGCCAGCACCCCGTCTTCTGGCAGGGCCCCTCCCTCGGCCTCGATTATGGCGGCCAGGGCACCCGCGCCATGATGCTGGTCTACAACCTGCCCTCCGTCGATGCGCTTTACCGCCGTTACGGTGGTGTGAGCGGCTCCGCCTTCATCGTCGCCGGCGTCGGCATGACCTATCTGAAGAGCAGCGACGTAACGCTTGCCCCCATCCGCACCGGCATCGGCGCGCGCCTCGGCATCAATGTCGGTTACCTGAAGCTCACCCAGCAGCCGACCTGGAACCCCTTCTGATAAGACGGGACGTGCGGCATCTTTCTTCTCCCCGCCGGGGAGAAGGTGGCCCGAAGGGTCGGATGAGGGGGCAACGTTGCCGTATCTCACCACCCTTGCCCCCTCATCCCGCTGCCGCGGACTTCTCCCCCTCGGGGAGAAGAAACAAGTGGCGCCGACACCGCCTGTGCAATTGCCGGGAGCCCCCTCCCCACGGTTGCAATAATAGCGTAACGTGCTTTCGCGCCCCTCTTTCCGAATGCGCGCGCATCTGAGTTTCGGAGACTGTCCCGCGTGATCGAATATGCCATTCTCTTCGGATTGGGTTTTCTCACCGCAACCCTGCTGGCCCTGTTGATCGCACCCGCGATCCACCGCCGCATCGTCGCCTATACGGAAAACCGCATACGCGCGACGATGCCCATCAGCCCGCAGGAAGTGCGCGCCCAGAAGGACATGGCGCGTGCGCTCTACGCCGCCGAAAACGCCAAGGTCCGCCAGGAACTGGATACCGAACGGGAAAAGAACACCTCGCTGCGCCTCGCCAACGAAGCCGCTTCCAGCGATGCCTATCGCCTTGGCGAGCAGAATCGCAGCTTCTCCCTGAAAATCGAAGAGCTGACGCTGGAAATCGGCGAATTGCGCGCAGCGCTTGATGCCGCCGAAGAACACGCCGGCATCATACAGGCGAACCTCGCACAGCAGGAGCAGGCCGCCAACGAGCGCGCCAGCCAGATGTCCGATCTCACCGCCCGCCTCACCAACCTGACGCGCGAGCTGGATGATTCGAAAATCCTCGCCGCCACCCGCGATCTGGAAGCCGAGCAGGCCAAGCAGAGCGCCACGCGTTTCCGCAAGGAAGGCGAGACCGCCACCCGCGAATTGCAGGATGTGGCCGCCCGCAACAAGGAAGCGATGACGGCGGTTGCGCGCGAAAGCCGCAAGGTCACCCGGCTGGAGGAACAGGTCGCTACGCTCATGGCGAAAAATGCCGATCTCGACACGATGCTGACGCTGCGCAACCAGGAAGTCGCCCGCCTCAAGGAACAGCTTGCCGCAACCGGCGGCCGCGCCAACGACATGATCATTCGCCTGCCGAACCCTGCCGTGCCGGTCGAAAAAACGGTTAGCCCTTCGCAACCCGCGGCCCCTGCCCCAGCCGCCGCGCTTGAAACCGCACCCGCCGCCGAAGAAGAGGCGGCACCGGCGATGGCCGCAGCGGAGCCAGCCCCTCCGGTCGTGACGGAGCCAGCGGCGCCGCAAGGTCTGGAGCAGGAAATCGAGGATATCCGCAATCAGGGCACCGCGCTCACCGAACGCCTGCTGAACGTGCGCGGCACCGGCAATGACGAACCCATCCGCCGCGAAATCGCAAGGATCGCCGCCGAGATGATCGCACTCACCGCCGCACAGGAGGGCGAAAAATCGCCCATCCCGGCGCTACTCGCCAAGGCCTCCGGTTCATCGGGGCGGGAGAGCCTTGCGAAGCGGGCGAAGGTGGTGATGGAGAAGCGGGAACATTAGGCCCTCAACGGGTGTGGTTGTACCTCGCGTTGAGTGTGCGGCTTACCCCCCTCTGCCCTGCCGGGCATCTCCCCCTCAAGGGGGGAGATCGATATGCGGCACTCTTCAGCCCAACTCTAACGTTGCGAATGAGCGAGCGTTAGCTCCCAGCTGATCTCCCCCCTTGAGGGGGAGATGTCCGGCAGGACAGAGGGGGGTGAGCCGCATATGCTGCGGAAACCCCTAAACCCGCCCCATAACCCCCGCCATCTGATAAAGCGCCAGCCCCGAAGCCGTGCCCGCGTTCAAGCTGTCCAACTGCGGCGACTGCGCAATCCGCGCCGTATGGAACCGCGACAGCACCGATTGCGGCAACCCCTCACCCTCCGTGCCGATCACCAGCGCCATGCGCTCGGACCGGGGAATATCGCGTATCTCCGTCTCGCCATTCGGAGACAGGCTCCAGATCGCAAAACCGGCCTCGGAAAGCCGTTCCAGCAACTCCACCGCCCCGCCGCCGCGATGCCAGGGAACCGAAAGCACCGAGCCGACGGAAACGCGCAGCGCCTTGCGATAAAGCGGGTCGCATGAGGTCTCGTCCAGCAGCACCGCATCGGCATAAAACGCCGCCGCATTGCGAAACATCGCCCCGAGATTGTCGTGATTGGAAATACCGCAGCCAACGAGCACCAGAGACGACGCAGGAAGTGCTGCCGTCATCTTTTCCAGTCCGCGATCCTGAACCCGCCGCCCGAGCGCCAGAATGCCGCGATGCAGGTGGAACCCGACGATGCCATCCAGCACCGGCGCTTCCGCTACATAAACCGGCACATCCGGCGGGAAATCGGCAAGGATATCCGCGACGCCCGAAAGCCGGTTTCTGAGGATGAGGATGCTCTCGGCCGCAAAGGCGCCGCCCGCTTTATGGGCGGCGGCCAGCATGCGCAGCACCACCGTTCCTTCGGCAATGAAGCGGCCCTGACGCCCGGTCAGGTCGCGCTCGCGAATATCGCGAAACGCGGCGATGCGCGGATCGGCCGGGTCGTCGACCGGGATCAGCGCGCGCCCGTCCAGCAGCGTATTGGCCTCACTGGCCATCGACCGTCACATCGGCGAGGAACCGGCCGGCCGCGACGTTGAAGACCAGCGCCTTGCGGGTGCCGTTGGCGAGCCGCCCGTAAAACAGCATGTCGCCGCCGGAATAACTGACATTATCGATGACGAAGCCCTGCGGCAGGCTGGCGGTGACGGCAACCGGCCCGTTGCCGGTGGGAACGGCGAGGTTCGGCGCTTCCGTCTGCGTCTGAACCGCCTTCGACGGCCCCATCGCCTTGTAGACAACCGCACCGAAGACGGCCATAAGGCTGATAAACATCACGGAGCCCGACACGATCTGCAAACGGATCATCTTGCGGCGAACTTTTTCCATGGCCGGATCAAGCGGCTTGTCTTCCTGTTCGTCTTGCTCGATCTGCGTCATCGGGTTCCCTGAAATGCTGATGGATCGGAAAAATAAGAATGAACGACCCCTTTAAACAAGGCGGAGACGCAAGGAAAGTCCTGATTGCCGGGGAAGACGCCGAAGGCCGCCTCGATTCCTGGCTGGCAGGCGAAGTGGGCGGCGACTTCTCCCGCAGTCGCCTGAAGGCGCTGATCGAACAGGGCGCGGTCTCCATCAACGGCCAGCCGGTAACGGAGCCGAAAAAGAAGGTGCATCCCAAGGATCGCATCGAAATCGTCATGCCCGAGCCGGAAGACCCGGAACCCAAGGGCGAGGACATTCCGCTCGACGTGGAATATGAGGATGAAGACCTGATCGTGCTCATCAAGCCCGCCGGTCTCGTCGTGCATCCGGGCGCCGGCAACTGGACCGGCACGCTGGTCAACGCCCTCATCCACCATTGCGGCGACAGCCTCTCCGGCATTGGCGGCGTCAGGCGGCCGGGCATCGTGCACCGGCTGGACAAGGAAACCTCCGGCGTCATGGTCGTGGCGAAGAACGACAATGTACACCGCCATCTCGCCGCACAATTTGCCGACCATGGCCGCACCGGGCCGCTGGAGCGCGCCTACAAGGCCGTTGTCTGGGGCCGCCCGCGCACCCTGCGCGGCACCATCGACGCCGCACTCGGCCGCAGCGCCGACCGCACCAAACGCGCCGTCAAGCACGAGGATTCGGACGATGCCCGCGAGGCGATCACCCATTACGAGGTGATGGAGCGTTACCATGAGCGGCCGGACGCCACCTGCCTCGCCTCCATGGTGGAATGCCGGCTGGAAACCGGCCGCACCCACCAGATCCGCGTTCACATGGCCCATATCGGCCATCCGCTGATCGGCGATCCCGAATATGGCGCGGCCTTCCGCACCAAGGCGAACCTTCTCGAAGAACCTGCAAAAAGCACCGTCCGCGGCTTTCCGCGCCAGGCCCTGCATGCCTATCTGCTCGCCTTCGAACATCCGCGCACCGGCGAGGTGATGGAATTCGAAACCGACCTGCCGGATGACATGGAAGCGCTGACCGCCGCATTGCGTGGCTGAAAACCTGCATGGCGCGGTCAAAAAAACTGCGCCATGCATTTCGCCGGAAGCCCCGGATAATAAAAAAAGATTAGCGGATAGCGATATTCCGCAGTCGGTCCTTTTTATAGACCGCCCCAATTTCGCTTCAATCGTCACACCTCCTCGGCCCCGCAAAGCCTGAAATCGCCGCCATTAACCGTGGCGATTTCAAGCCTGCCAAATAAAGCCGCAGGGACGCCATTCGTTCGATCCGCCCCCGAACGGAACCGGCATGATGACGGGATCTATCGCATGAATATCGAAGACCGCCGGTTTATCTTTCAGGAGTTGCGCAGCGTCGAAGGCTATATCGACCCGCCCGATGCGCTCGTCTTCAAGGCGCTGTTGCAGGCCCAGACGAAAAGCGGCCTCCATGGCGGCATGGCGGAAATCGGCGTTTATTACGGCCGCTCCTATTTCCTGCTGCGCAAATTCGCCGGGAGGCAGGAAAAAGTGCTGGGCATCGATCTCTTCGATCTCGATCCGCCCGAAGATGGCAGCCTCGACCAATATGAACGCCTGATGGAAAACGGTCGCCGGCTGGGTTTCGCCATGGATGAGGACCTGATCATCAGGGGCGACAGCACGCAGCTGGCACCCGCCAACATTACCTCCCGCATCGGCCCCGCCCGCTTCTTCAGCATCGATGGCGGCCACAACCTGCACCACGTGCTGGCCGATGCGAAACTGGCGATGGAAGTGATCGCGCCGCATGGCGTCATCGTCTTCGACGACACTTTCAATCCCGCCTGGCCGGAAGTGACGGTGGGCGTCGCCGATTTCCTGCGCACCCATGGTCACAGCCTCGTCTGCTTCGGCATGACGAAATACAAAACCTATGTCTGCCGCCGGGAATTTCACGCAACCTACGCGAACGCGATTGCCGCCGATCCCGATCTGCAGGCGCTTGCCCATGTGGAGACGCAGTTCCTTGGCTCCAAGGTTGTGCGCCTGCACAATCCCATGCGCCGGCGGGTAATGTATGAGCTGATGGTGCGTTCCGGCCTTGGCGGTTTTTCGGAACGAATCTACCGTTCGAAAGTTAAACAGGTCAAAGAAGGTGTCACTGGAACATAACGCATGTGTGAACGCAGCGTTCGCTTGAAACGCGGCGGGCGCGTACATATCTGTCACATGGGTTCGTGCGGGGTCGGTAACGACCCGCAGCTTACGGTGTGCCTCCGGCGGGTCAGTCGCCGATCAAAGAGGGTGCCGTTCCAGACCATAGATAAGGGGGTGCTTTATGGCCCGCAATAGTTTGCCTACGATTACAGCCGGCGAAGCCGGTCTCAATAGATATCTCGACGAAATCCGTAAATTTCCGATGCTGGAGCCGCAGGAAGAATACATGCTTGGCAAGCGTTATGCCGAGCATGGCGACCGCGACGCCGCGCATAAACTCGTCACCAGCCACCTGCGTCTCGTCGCCAAGATCGCCATGGGTTACCGCGGTTACGGCCTGCCGATCGGCGAAGTCGTCTCCGAAGGCAATGTCGGCCTGATGCAGGCGGTGAAGAAGTTCGATCCGGAGCGCGGTTTCCGTCTGGCCACCTATGCCATGTGGTGGATCAAGGCCTCGATCCAGGAATATATCCTGCGCTCTTGGTCGCTGGTGAAGATGGGCACGACCGCCAACCAGAAGCGCCTGTTCTTCAACCTGCGCCGGCTGAAAGGCCGCATCCAGGCAATCGACGATGGCGATCTGAAGCCGGAGCATGTCAAGGAAATCGCGACGAAGCTGCAGGTGTCGGAAGAAGAAGTCATCTCGATGAACCGCCGCCTGCATGGCGACGCATCGCTGAACGCGCCGATCAAGGCTTCCGAAGGTGAGTCCGGCCAATGGCAGGACTGGCTGGTAGACGACCATGACAGCCAGGAAGACGTGCTGATCGAACAGGACGAACTGGAAACCCGCCGCCGCATGCTGGCGAAAGCCATGGGCGTGCTGAACGACCGCGAACGCCGCATCTTCGAAGCCCGCCGGCTTGCCGAAGACCCGGTGACGCTGGAGGAACTTTCCTCCGAGTTCGACATCAGCCGTGAACGCGTGCGCCAGATCGAGGTTCGCGCCTTCGAGAAGGTGCAGGAAGCGGTGCAGAAGGAAGCGCTGGAAGCTGCGCGTGCGCTGCGCGTGGTGGATGCTTAAGGCGACACGCGCCTGACGCCAATGCGCTGACCACGAATCATCCTCGGCCTTTGGCCGGGGATTTTTTGTTTGTAAAAGGCGGGCGATGGCAAATGGCCTGTCTCTGAGACCCGCGATTGTTCTGGAGGAAAAACGTTAGGGCGAATATCCGCGCTTCGGAGTATGCCGCTTATCCCCCTCTGCCCTGCCAGGCATCTCCCCCACAAGGAGGGAGATTGGCAAGACGCTCTACCGCCGCTTCATCCTTGACCGTTGAGTTGGACGCGACCTCGCGGCATATCGATCTCCCCACCTGTGGGGGAGATGCCCGGCAGGGCAGAGGGGGGTAAGCCACACCCACCAGCACCAACTAACCCACCCATCACCCGCCAACGCAAAAACACCGCCGCAGCCATATAACGAAAAGGGCGGCCTGAGCCGCCCTTAAATCATCACTGACCGGTCGCTGGCGTTGCTGCCGCCCATTCGCTGAGCGCCTTGTCGAAGGCGGCGATGCCGTCATTGCCCTTTTGCAGGGTCAGCAGCGCACGCCGGCCGTTGCGGTAGGAAACCGGAATGTCGATCCAGTTACGGCTCTTCAGAAGCTCCAGATTGGTCTTCATCGCATCCGGGAAGTCGTTGAGCGCGATCATGTGGAAATCGTCGGTGATCTTGGCCGGAACCGCGATCAGCGCGTTGCCGCGATCCTGCTCGGTGCTCTTCATCGCGATGCGCTGGACGCTGTCGATAGCGCCGCCTTCGAAGCCGGGCGAAACCGAGAAGACGATCTCGATCAGATGGCTGGCCGGCAGCGACGGATCGGTATTGCGCTTGAAGGTGATCAGCGCGCTGAGGCCACGGCCGGGAACGGTGATCTGGCCCTGCACGGTCGGAGAAGGCTTGCCCTCACCGTCATTTTCCTGCTGCAACGACCAGGAAACACTGCCCTGAATGGCGGTCGGCACCGTCTGGCCCAGCACTTCCTCATAAAGGAACATGCGGTCGCCGGCAGCGGCGGCAGGCTGCTGCGCCGGCGGCGTGCCAGCAGGTGTTCCAGCGGGCGCACCGGCATTGTTGGCCGGAGCCTCGCCCGCAGGCGGCGGCGCGACATTCTGCTCATAGACCGACTGGCCTTCGGCGGTGACCGGCTGGCCGTTCGCACCGGCGGCAGGTCCCTCGTCACGCTCGGTGCCGTCGGCCAGAAGCCGCTGGGTGAACTTGGTGCCGGTGACGGAGCCGTCATCGCCATGGGTCGGGGCCTGATGGTTGGTCGGGGTTGTCGGCTGCTGCCCCGTGGCGGGCGGCTGCTGGGTCGCCGGCGGTGTCGAAGTCTGCGCCTCACCCGTGCCGTTCGAAGCCGTCTGGCTGGTGCCGCCGTTCTGTGCGGAACTGACCAGCCCGCCGACCATATCGTTCAGCGCATCGCGGTTCATCCACACGGCATAACCGCCGCCGGCAAGCAGCGCCACGCCGACAACGGCCAGAACCAGCGACGCATAATTGCGGCGCGGCTTCTTCTTGACCATATAGGCGGGCGTTGCGGCGGCAGCGCCCACGCCATTCGTTTCGCCCGAAGCCTGACGGGTGGAGGACGACGCGCCGTCATAACCGATCAGCTCGTCCAGATCGTCCCAGGGCGTGCGTTCCTTGTTGTCCTTTGCCGCTGCCTGATCGCCGAAGAGATCGTTATCCGCGCGCGGCAGCGCCGGCGCGTCCTTGGCGGGAATGGCAATATCCGCATCCTGGAAATAGGACGAGAAATCCTCGACCACGGCCGCCTTTTTCGGAGCCTGCTCTTCCGGCTGGCGATGGTCGTCAAAATCGTGCCGGCCGCCAAACGCCGGAGCATGCTCCACGGCGGCGGGGCCGAAATGGTCGTCCGCCTCGCGCCGCTCATCCTTTTCGTAAGGGGCGGGCTCGAAACTTACTTCCGGCTCCTGGTAATGCTGCGCGGCATAACCGGCAACAAGCGGACGTTCGTCGGTCTGGTTGCGAACCTCTTCATATTCCTCGGCGGCCGGACGCACATCGTCGTCCTGCGCTTCATCGAGCTTGCGCCAGTCATCCTCATCCACCGGCTGCGCCCAATGGGAGGGAACGGAATCATCGGCAGCGCCGAGCGCCGTTTCAGGCTCCGGCTGGTGAGCCGGCTCTTCATCCGCCCGTGTGAAATAGGTGCCGACGACTTCGTCGGAACCGTGTGCCGGGGCGGGAGCGGCATGAACCGTTTCCGGCGCATCATAAAGCTCTTCCGGCGCGCGGTCGCCGTGATGCTGCTCCTCATCGGCAGCGGTGTCAGCGTGCCGGGGCTCTTCCTCTTCGGCCGCGTCTTCGTAAGCCGGCTCCGATTGCGCGGGTTCAGCGGATGCCGGCTCTTCGTAGGCCGGCTCGTGCCGCGCCTCTTCCCGGTCGGCATCCTCTGCCGGCTCGGCGGCGCGGGCCTCGTCTTCGTCGGCAGCATCCTGCTGGTAATAGGATGCCGCCGTCTCTTCCGCGGCGGGAGAGACAGCGTCATCATCCTCCAACGCCGGAAGCGCCTCGGCATATTCGCTGTCCACCTCGGCTATGGCGGCGTCCAGCTTGGCGATCTGCCGGCGCAACAATTCTTCCGGCGGACGTGGCTTCATATTCTCGAGTTGGCGCACAACCGCACTGCGCGCCTTGTCGTAAACCTTCGCCCGGTTTTCGGGAGTATTGTTCGCCAAGCCATCCACGGCCTTGCGAATGACTGCTACAAAATCCGCCATAAGCACTTTCTCGTCGTGACCGGCGACGTACCGGCCCGATATGGTTTATGAATCTAGATCGCCGAGGACATTAATCCTCAAACGGATCAGTCACAAGTATGGTGTCGTCACGCTCCGGACTTGTCGACAGAAGTGCGACAGGCGCCCCGATCAATTCCTCGACCTGACGGACATATTTGATTGCCTGAGCAGGCAAATCCGCCCATTTTCGGGCACCGACGGTAGATTCCTTCCAGCCTTCCAGCGTGACGTAGATCGGCTCGACGCGCGCCTGCGCGCCTTGGCTCGCCGGAAGATGGTCGATTTCCTGCCCGTCCAGCTTGTAGCCGACGCAGATTTTCAGCTCATCGAGACCATCAAGCACGTCAAGCTTGGTGAGCGCGATGCCGGTAATACCATTGGTGGCGACCGACTGGCGCACCAGTGCGGCGTCGAACCAGCCGCAGCGGCGCTTGCGGCCGGTGACGGTGCCGAATTCATGGCCCTTTTCGCCCAGGAACTGGCCGATCTCATCGTTCAGCTCGGTCGGGAACGGGCCTTCGCCGACGCGCGTGGTGTAAGCCTTGGTGATGCCGAGGATATAACCCAGCGAACCCGGACCCATGCCCGAACCGGCAGCCGCCTGGCCGGCAACCGTGTTGGAAGAGGTCACATAGGGATAGGTGCCGTGGTCGATATCGAGCAGCGAGCCCTGAGCGCCCTCAAACAGGATGCGCGCACCGGCGCGGCGCTTCTTGTCGAGCAGCAGCCAGACGGTTTCGCTGAACGGCAGGATGCGCTCGGCAATCGAGCCCAGCTCTTCCATGATCGTCTCATGCGAGACTTCGGTTGCACCGAAACCGCGACGAAGCGCATTGTGATGCGTGAGGATGCGATCGACCTTGGCGGAAAGCGCCTCCATGTCGGCGAGATCCATGACGCGGATGGCGCGGCGGCCGACCTTGTCTTCATAGGCCGGGCCGATGCCGCGGCGGGTGGTGCCGATCTTGGTGCCGCTGTTGGAGGCGGCGTCTTCGCGCATGCCGTCCAGCTCGCGGTGCAGCGACAGAATGAGGGTGGCATTGTCGGCGATACGCAGGTTTTCCGGGGTAACCTTCACGCCCTGCGCTTCCAGACGGCCGATTTCGGCGATCAGCGCATGCGGATCGACCACGACGCCATTGCCGATGACGGCGAGCTTGCCGGGACGCACGACGCCGGACGGCAGAAGCGAAAGCTTGTAGCTGATGCCATCGATGACAAGCGTATGACCGGCATTATGGCCGCCCTGATACCGCACGACGACATCTGCCCGCTCGGACAGCCAGTCGACAATCTTGCCTTTGCCTTCGTCGCCCCACTGCGAGCCGACCACCACAACATTCGTCATTTCTTGCTTTCCTGCTCATGGCGCTTGCGCGCCCGATAACCCGATGGGAAACCCAAACCCGCGAATGTATACTGTGTTGTTTTACGGAAAGCGACCCTGTTTCTTATGGAGAATTTTGCTTTTTCCGTGACAAGGCGCGGATTTCCCGCATTATCTCGCCCCGTGGGGGCCAGGCGCGGGCGCAAGACCGCCATTCACCCCTTAGCCGTTTTCCCGCCCCGTGAAGAAGCGAAACATCAGCGTGCCCTCCAAAGCCTATATCGCCCTCATCATCGCCACGCTCTGCTGGGGCGGCAACACCGTTGCCGGCAAGCTGGCGGTCGGCCACATCAGCCCCATGGCCTTCACCTTCCTGCGCTGGGTCTTCGCAGTCGCCATCATCTTCGCCATTTCCGTGCCGCAACTCATCAAGGACTGGCCGGTAGTGAAAAAACGCCTGCCCTATTTCCTCGTGCTCGGCAGCGTCGGTTATACCGCCTTCAACGTGTTTCTCTACACGGCCCTGCAACACACCTCGGCCATCAATGCCGCCGTCATCCAGGCCGGCATTCCCATGGTCATCTTCGTCTTGAACTTCATCCTGTTCCGCACCCCTGTGCTGTTCGGCCAGATCGCCGGCTTCTGCCTCACCATCGCTGGTGTCGCGCTTCTCGCCTCGCATGGCGATCCGGTCTCGCTGCTGCAACTGGAAATGAATGTCGGCGACGCGATCATGCTGCTGGCCGTGCTGGTCTATGCCATCTACACCGTCATCCTGCGCTGGAAACCGGCGGTCGACTGGCGCACGCTGATGGCCATTCCCGCCTTCTTCGCGCTCCTCACCTCCGTGCCGCTGATCTTCTGGGAAATCTCACGCGAGAGCGTCGTCTGGCCGGATCAGAAGGGCTGGGTGCTGGTGGTATATGCCGCCATTTTTGCGTCGCTGATCGCGCAGATCCTGTACATCAAGGGCGTTGAACAGATCGGCGCCAACCGCGCCGGCCTCTTCATCAACCTCGTGCCGGTCTTCGGCACCCTGCTGTCGGTTATCGTGCTCAGCGAGACGCTGCACACCTATCAGATCGTCGCTCTCATCATGGCGCTGGCGGGCATTGCCGTCGCGGAACGAAAAAAATCGCCGGCTTCCTGAACCAACAGGATCAGGAAAACCGGCGTAGTCTGGCAGGCATGAAAGAATGGAGCATCGGATCGCAAATCTTTCCGATGCTCGAACGAAAGGTCAGAGCGCGGTTTCGCGCTCTGCCGGAGAAAAGGCGGCGTTGCCAAGGACGATATCGCCCTTGTCGGTGGTGACGATCAGCACTTTTTCGAGCGATCCGTCATTGTTCAGCGAAAAGGCAAGGCGCAGCGCGCTGGAGGACCAGCCGGCGCCGGCAAGGGCCGTGCGCTTGATGGCGGCGCAGTCACCGCAATTGCCAAGGCTCAACGACGGCGTTGCCGGGACATCGGTTGCAAAACCGGAGAAATAATCATCGAGCGCGCCCATGGTGGCGTTCACATCGCGGTTGACGCGCAGCAGTTCCTTACGGCGCTCGACCGTCAGCGGCGCGGCGATGGTGGAGACGCATTGGCCGGCGGAAAGAACGCAGCCATCGAAACCGCCCCGCGCGGAAACACCGATCTGCGTCACCGCAGACTTTTCGACGGCGGCGAAACCGCGGGCAAAACCGGCAGCGCCAGCCGCGTCGGCATGATTGGACATGGAAGCAACGGCAATTCCGCAGATGGCGGCAGCAATAATCTTCTTCAGCATTTCATACCCCGTTTGCGATCCGCCGGCTTGTGCCGGTCTCGATTTCTGTTGTGTGGAGCGTCTCTCTAAAAGGCCGCTCCCCGTCTGTGATCCCACAATGGCACAGCACTGTTTTCAGCTGCTTTAAGCCGATTGCTACAATTTTATCGGTTTTCATTTTTGTACAGCGGACAGCTTTTTTCGAATATGCGCCAACACCGTCACCGCGAATTCCGCGGCAACGTTGGGAAGCGATAAAAGAGGGCCGCATCGCTGCGGGGTATTAAAGTGTATTGCAGGGTTTGCAGACGATGCGGCCCCGGCTTGAAACATGTGACCCGCCCGCCAAACCGGTTCCTGTTTGGAGGATGGACATATGCCGGCCGCCTCAACCGTGACATCGGGAAACTCCCCGGTTTTGGCCGCCTGGCCCGTCCACCTTGCGCCGCGCGCACGCCTGATGACCGGGATGGGCCAAGTATAGCCGGGCCGGCGGGACCGTGGACGCGCGGGGATGAACGCTTCTTGAAAAAAGGCGCCCGGGAAGCGGCCTCGCCCCATCCCGGCCACAGGAATTTTCAGCGGGTTAACGCCCGCCCGATCGGCGGCATTTGAATTAACCTTGTCTTAAAACCCGACGTTAATGGTTAGCAATTTAAGAATAACGGAACGAAAGGGTTCCGTTATGCGTGGCGTATTTGCCGTTGTTTTTCTGATGCTCGTTCTGGCCGGCTGCGCCACCGCACCGTCGCAGGTGACCAATGCCTGTGCGATTTTCGAGCAGCGGAACGGCATCTTCAACAACTGGCGGCGCGATGCGAAAGCGGCCGAGCGCGAATTCGGCGTGCCCGTGCCTGTCATGATGGCGACGATCTACACCGAATCCGCCTTCCGCCCCTATGCGCGGCCGCCGCGCACCAAGCTTCTCGGTTTCATTCCCTGGACACGCCAGTCGAGCGCGTATGGCTACGCACAGGCGCTGGACGGCACATGGAGCGTTTACCAGCGTGAAACCGGCCGCTGGTCGGCAAGCCGCACCGATTTCACCGATGCCATCCACTTCGTCGGCTGGTATCATGCCAAGAGCCGGCGCGAAAACGGCATTTCGCTGAACGACCCCTATAATCTCTACCTCGCCTATTATTCCGGCCATGCCGGTTATGCGAAGGGCAGCTGGCGCAACAATTCCGCCGTCCAGAAGGCCGCCCGCCGCTCCGCCAACATGGCGCTGCGTTACGAGGCGCAGCTGCAGCAATGCGGATATCGCTGAGGCGGCAGCACAGGCGAATGCCGGCTTAACAGCCGGCATGGCGCAGACATTCAGCTAAGCGTTATAAGCCGCCAGAAAACCCCTGACCGCATCGATCTCGCCGGAGCGGATTTCATGTCCGCCCGGGTGCCACACGGTTTCCACCGTGCCGCCCTGTGCCTTGAGGCTCTGTTCCAGCGCCTTCGTCAGCGGCACGGGGCAGATCGGATCGCGCTCGCCGGCCGTGATCAACACCTGGCGCGAAGCCTTGGCGGGCAAGATTTTTGGTTCGAACGGGATGAGCGGATGCATCAGCACCGCCGCATCGAAAAGCCCGGGTTCTTCGATGAGCACATTGGCGAGAATATTCGCACCGTTGGAAAAACCGAGGCCGATGACCGGACCGGCCTGATAATGCTCCCGGTTCGCCCTGATGAAGTCCGCCATCTTGACGGTCGCCCGTTGAAGGTCGGCCATGTCGTAGACGCCCTCTCCCGTGCGCCGGAAAAACCGCGCCGCGCCATGTTCGGAGACATCGCCGACGGGTGAGAGAATAGTCGCCTCAGGCAGCAGGCGCGAGCCGAAATCGAAGAACTGGTTTTCATCGCCGCCGGTGCCGTGCAGCAAAACGAAAAGCGGTGCACCGGCAGCGCCGGCGCGGGATTTGTGGAAATAGCTGTCCCTGGTCATGGGAGGATCCTTTCTGAAAGGAAGAGGTTCAATGGCTTCCGCAAGGCCTCTTCGGCCAAGCGGAGCAATCATATGAAGCGAACGGACGCGGCTTGTGTCTTCTCCCCGCCGGGGAGAAGTCCCCGGCAGCGGGATGAGGGGGCAAGCTCTCCGAAATCCGGCAACGTTACCCCCTCATCCGACCCTTCGGGCCACCTTCTCTCCGCCGGGGAGAAGAAGCAGGTCGCAATGTCCTGCCAAGCGCTATCGAGCGGTTAAGCCGCCTTCTCGTCCCCCAGCGGCTCCAGATGCTCTTCAAGCGCGGAGCGCAGATGCGCGTGCTGGGTCGGCAGCTTCAGCGCCTCGCCGAGATGGGCGGTGTCCTCGTCGCGGTCGAAACCGGGCTCGTTGGTGGCCACTTCGAACAGCACGCCGCCCGGCGTGCGGAAATAGATCGCCCAGAAATAATCGCGGTCGATCACCGGTGTCACCTGATAGCCGGTATCCATCAGCGCCTTGCGCACCTCCAGCTGCTTTTCACGGTTTTCGACCGCAAAGGCGATGTGGTGCACGGACCCCGCACCCAGCCGCGCGCCAGAAATATTCGGCATGGTTTCGATGTCGATGAAGTCGGCACCGTTGCCGCCGGGAATACCGAGGCGCAGAACGCCATCCTGACGGCCCACTTCCTGATAGCCCATGAATTTCAAAAGCTCGGCCGTCGCACCTTCATCGCGAAGACGCAGCGAGGCGCCCTGAAAACCATGGATCGCCTGATCCGCACCGACGCCATTGCCGATCCATTGCGCGCGGTTGTCATCCCTGACCTCGACCAGCGCAAAACCGTCGCCATCGGGACCTGCAAAATGCAGGCGCTTGTTGCCGAAGGCTTCATCGGCCTTCAGGCCATCCACCCCGGCCTTGGAAAGACGGTCCTGCCAGTAGCCGAGCGATCCTTCCGGAACGGAAAACAGCGTCGTGCCCACCTCACCGGTGCCGGGACGGCCGCGGGCGATATGCGGGAACGGAAAGTAAGTCATGACGGAGCCGGGCGTGCCGACTTCATCGCCATAATAGAGATGATAGACGTCAGGCGCGTCGAAATTGACCGTCTTCTTCACCCGGCGCAGGCCAAGCGTATCGGTGAAAAAAATGTTGTTCTGGCGCGCGCTCGCCGCCATGGACGTAACGTGGTGCAGGCCCTTGATCTGGTTGAGCATGATAAACCCCTTTTGCCTGGCGGGCCTCACGGTTGGGGCCTGCCCTGTTCATGGCGTAAAGATGGGGTAACAGCGCTCTCAGGCATAGAGTGGACAACGGGAACGGATTGTTCCCGAATGATGAACGATAAAACCGACTGTTCAACGGGCCCGATAAGGCAGCTCAATGATCGTCGGCGACGCCCAGGGTCCAGTAGCCGACAGCGCGCAGCGATGCTTTCGGGAAAGCAATCTCGTCGGTGAGGAAGGATTTTGCCGCCCTCGCCTCGGATTTTTCGCAGGCGACAAAGACATGCAGACCGTCATGATCCGCGCTCCAGCCATGGTCGCGCAGCGCCTTTTCGATAAGGCCCGCGGTGCCGGCGGGCTTGCCGCGGCGATAAAGCCATGTCCACTCGACATTTGCCGCACAGACGATCTCCTGCCGCTCGGCTTCATCGTCGATCTCCGCATAGACGCTGAGTTTTTTGCCGGCCGGCATTTCGGCCGCCATGCGCAGCATCACCGGCAGCGCCGTCTCGTCGCCGGCAAAGACATAACGCTCGGCTTCCGGGCAAACACCGCTCGGGCCGATGATGCCGAGAACATCGCCGGGCTTCGCCGTCGCGCCGAAGGTTGCGCCCGGCATGTGGTCGCCCTCATGCATGACGAAATCGATATCGACTTCACCGCGCGCGATATCGCCGGAACGGATGGTGTAGACACGCCGTGTGAGAAGATCGTCGCCCGCCGGCCAGACGATGGCGCCGGTGGGCGCAAGATAAGGCCAGACCGGCGCGCGGGCCTGATCCGGCACCAGAAGCAGGCGCACATGCATGCCGCCGGTCAGCAGCCTTTCGATGCCGCTTTCGACGGAAACCACCAGCCGGCGCATATGCGGCGTCAGATTATAGGCGCGGGCGACCTTGCCGACGAAGAGATTGGGCAGCTCACGCTGTTGCGCGCCATGGCCGCTCCAGCGGAAATCCAGCCCCGTCTCGCCGGAGAATTCGACGATATGCTCGGCCACCATCGCCTTCACCGACATCAATATATGTTCGGAAATGCAGCTCACCCTTGCCGCGAAACGCCCGCCCTCGGCGCTGAAGCTGCCATGGCCATATTCCGTCTTGAACCGCACTGTCGCGCCTTCGCGTTCCATCTCCATATGCTCGGAAAAATGATCCTCGAAAGCATCGACAATCGACAGTGGATCGGGCAGCGAGACGGAGGTTTCGGCAGACAGGAGAGACACGGGCATAATCCTTCACTTTGCAGTCCGGTTATCTTTAATCCCGACAACCGCAAAGCGTAAAGGTATTTTATGAGTGTCTAGAGAAGGTTTTTGTCGCTTCCCACCGTTTCCGGCAATTGCCAGTCGATCGGCTGGCGGCCATGGGAGGCAAGAAAGGCGTTTGCCTTGGAAAAATGGCCATTGCCGAAAAAGCCGTTATGGGCCGAAAGCGGGGATGGATGCGGCGAGCGCAGCACGAGGTGCTTGCGCTGATCCACGAAGGCCGCCTTCTTCTGTGCATAGGAACCCCAGAGCAGGAAGACGACATGGTCGCATTCGTCGTTGACGGCGCGGATCACGGCGTCGGTGAATTTTTCCCAGCCCTGCCCCTGATGCGAGGCGGCGCGGGATTCCTCCACCGTCAGCACGCTGTTGAGCAGAAGCACACCCTGTTTCGCCCAGCTTTCCAGAAAGCCGTGACCCACCGGGCGAATGCCGAGATCGCTCTGCAATTCCTTGTAGATATTGACGAGTGAAGGCGGAATGCGCACGCCGGGCTGGACGGAAAAGCACAGCCCATGCGCCTGGCCGAGCCCATGATAGGGGTCCTGGCCTAAAATGACGACCTTGACCTCATCGAGAGGCGTGAGATCCAGCGCCCGGAAATATTCCGCACCCCTGGGGAAGATGCGCTTGCCGGCGGTCTTTTCGGCAAGCAGGAACTCCTTCAGCTTCAGCATATAGGGGCTGGCGAATTCACCGGAAAGAACGCGTTTCCAGCTCTCCTCGAGTTTGACGCCTGCCTCTGCCATGCCCGCCTCTCCCATAATCGCGCTTATTTGAACCGGTTACCGCGTTGCAGCACTTCGATCTTGTAACCGTCCGGATCGCAGATGAAAAAGTATTTCGCGAAAGGCTGGCCCTTATAATCGGCTTCGATGATTTTTCCGGGGGAAAGGCCGATCTCGGTGAAGCGCTGGTGCTCGCCATCCACATCGACCACGCTGACCGCAAGGTGACCATAACCATCACCCAGCGCATAGGGCACTTCGCGACCCCGGTTGACGGTCAGTTCCAGCTCGAAATCACCCTCGGCATTGCTGAGATAGATCAGCGTGAAGTTTTCGAACTCGGCGCGTTCCGTAACCTCAAGCCCGAAAGCCTGTTTGTAAAATTCCACCGAACGCTTTTCGTCCAGCACCCGGACCATCGAGTGGATCAGCTTGGCCATGGTGTTTTCCTTCTTCTTCCTGTTGACGGCCCGGTTATGCTCCGGGCATCGCGGCCAAGGGGATAAAGACAGTGTGCTTCGCTTTCAACCCTAAAGGCGCTCTGCGACAGGACGTAACGGCCCGATCACGGCAAATGTGATGGCAAAAACCCGTTAGTTTTTCCGGTGCGGTTGGGACCTGCGGCAACGAGACCGCATGGTTTTGGCTCTGCCGCTCTATCCTGAGTGTTGAACTCATGATACCGGCTAGGCATGCGCCTTTTATACCTCTGTCTTGGCTGGCTTATGGTCGCGACCGGCATTGTCGGCGCGTTTCTTCCCGTTTTGCCCACCACGCCGTTCCTGCTTCTGGCGCTCTGGTGTTTTTCCCGCTCCTCGCCAAAACTCGAGGCATGGCTGCTGGCCCACCCTAGATTCGGCCCTTCGCTGCGGCGATGGCGCGAACGCGGCGCAATCGCCCGCAATGCCAAGGTCGCAGCACTTTCCGCCATGTCCGTCAGTTACGCTGCTTTCTGGTTTCTGAGCGAGCCGCCGCCGCTGCGGGCCGCCATCGTCGCCGCCGTCATGCTCGGCTCCGCGCTTTTCATCGCCACCCGGCCGGAAAGCTGAGGCGAAGGACAGGCCCTTAACGGTGGCGCGACTGCGGCAGCACGTAAGGAATATGCCGCGCCGGCAGCCGGCCGACGACACCGCCAATGCCATAGACCCTTGCAATCGTCTCGTCGCTGATCGTTTCCAGCGAGGGGCCGCTCGCCGTCACCCGGCCGCCATGCATGACGATAAGTTGATCGGCAAATTCGGCCGCAAGGTTGAGGTCGTGCAGGATGGCGAGCACCAGCCCGCCGCCGCTTGCAAAGTCGCGCGCCGTTTCCAGCACGGCAATCTGGTGGCCGATATCGAGACTTGCGGTGGGCTCGTCGAGGAAGAGCGCCCGCGCCTCGCCATTTTCCATCGGGTTCGGCACCTGCGCCAGCGCCCGGGCAAACTGCACCCGCTGCTGTTCTCCGCCGGAGAGCATGTTGTAGGACCGCTGCTCGAAACCGCGCAGCCCGGCCTTGGCGAGTGCGCGGCGGGCCTGCTCTTCCGGCGCGCGGGAGCCTTGTGCAACAGCCCCCATCCGCACGATTTCGAGCGCGGTGAAAGGGAAAGCAAGCTGGGTGCTCTGCGGCAACACGGCCCTGAGACGGGCGAGCTGGACCGGCGTGAAGGCCGGCAGGTCAACGTTGTTATAGGTCACCGAACCGCCCTCGGCGCGCATCTCGCCCGAGAGAACCTTCATCAGCGTGGATTTGCCCGCACCGTTGGGGCCGATGATGACATTGACCTTGCCGGGCTTCAGATCGACGCTGACCGCATCGAGAAGCCGGCGGCCGGAGCGGATGAGGGTGAGGTTTTCGGCCCGGATCATGGCATGTTCCGCATGGAAAAACCGCCGCGTCCCAATAGCAGGAACAGGAAGACCGGCGCACCGATGAGCGCCGTGACGACGCCGATGGGCAGTTCCGCCGGTGACGCGACGGTGCGGGCGAAACTATCGGCCAGAAGCAGAAGTGCCGCCCCGCCAAGTGCCGAGGCCGGCAGCAGGAAGCGGTGCGACGGGCCGATGGCGAGCCGTAGAAGATGCGGCACGACGATGCCGACAAAACCGATGGAACCGGCCGCCGCCACGCTCGCCCCGCAGGCGGCGGCAACGGCCAGAATGACGATCCGCTTCAGCCGCTGCACCGGAATGCCCATGTGAAAGGCGGCGGCATCCCCGAGGATCAGCGCATCGAGCCCGCGGGCAACGAAGGGAATGATGGCGAGAACGACGATGATGAAAGGGAGGGTCGCGAGCACCTTGGCGGGCGTGGCCCCACCGAGCGAACCGAGCGACCAGAAGGTAATATCGCGCAGCGCCCGGTCATCGGCCATGAAAATCATCAGCCCCGTCAAAGCACCGCTGATCGCCGCCACCGCGATGCCGGCCAGAATGAGCGTGGTGGTGGAGGTGGCGCCATCCTTCGTCGCGATCAGGTAAAGTACCCAGGTGTTCAGCAACCCGCCGAAAAACGCCATCAGCGGCAGAAAATGCGGGCCGAAAAACACGGCGACGGTGGCAAGCGCGCCTTCCCCGAGAGAAATGGCCGCGACCGCGAAGAGCGCTGCACCCGAGGTGACGCCGACAATGCCGGGATCGGCCAGCGGATTGCGAAACAGGCCCTGCATCATCGCCCCCGAAACGGCAAGCCCCGCGCCGATCAACATGCCGAGCGCCGTGCGCGGCAGGCGAACCGCCTCAAGAATGACCCTGTCGCGCGCATCGAGCTGATCCGCGCCGCCGGTGAAATAGGCCCAGAGTTCGGACATGCCGACGCCCGTGGGTCCGCTGACCAGCGACACGCCACAGGCAAACAGCAGGATGCCGACGAGCACGGCGAGGGTGACGACCCCCTGGCGGGATCTGTCGCCCGCAACCCTGCCTTCAGCGGAACTCAAGGCGGCAAGGCTCACGGCTTCACCACCTCAGGATAGAGCTTGGCTGCCAGCTCGCGGCCCGCAGCAGGCGTGCGCGGACCAAAACCGATGAGATAAAGCCCATCCATGCTGATGAGCGCCTTGCTGGCGGCAGCAGGCGTGGACTGGAAGGCCGGCAGCGCGAAGATCTCTTCCGCCTTGGCGGCATGGTCGCCGCGCGCCATGGTCAGCACCAAATCGGGTGCCGCGGCAATGACCGCCTCATCCGTCAGCGGCTTGTAACCATTGATCTCCTGAGCCGCATTGATGCCGCCTGCCATTTCGATGATCGCGGCGGCTTCTGTATCCTTGCCCGCCGCCATGATGCGGCCGCCGGCGGTGGAAAGCACGAAGAGAACCCGCTTTCTGCCCTTTTCCGGCACGGCCGAAACATCCCTGGCGAGCGCATCGAGCCCGGCCTTGGTCTCGGCAGCCAGCGCCTTCGCCTTGTCAGAAAGACCGACCGCCGCGCCGACATCCTCGATCTTTTTGGGGATGGCGTCGCCGCTCGGCGGCGTATCGACGGTGACGAAAGGCACCGCACTCGCCTTCAGGATGGCGATGACATCGGCCGGGCCGGACCCGTCCTCAGAGAGGATGAGATCGGGCTTCTGCGACAGGATGCCTTCCGACGAAAGCGCCCGCATGTAACCGATATCCGGCTTGGCAAATGCATCTGCCGGATAGCTGCTGGTGCTGTCACGCGCAACGACGCGGTCTCCTGCGCCCAGCGCATAAAGGATTTCGGTGACCGTGCCGCCCACCGCGACAATGCGTTTCGCTTCCGGATTGCCCTTGTCCGAAGCCATGGCGGCAGGTGCGGCAAAGGCGATTGCGGCGGGCACGAGAGAGGCGAAAACAAAGGAACGAAGGCGGGAATTCAACATGGCGCTATCCTGAAACACGACCCGGCGCGGCTTTCCCTGCGCCAATTAATCTTGAGTTCTTTACACATGTTTATGGGCGGCGCAATCGATAAGTGGAGTAAATTTGTTCGCTTTGTCGTGAACCCCTTTCCAACCTCCCCGCGGCTGGATATCCTGACTCAAACTGGAAACTTAAAGGGAGAATTTCATGTTTATCGCAATGAACCGTTTTCGTGTCGTGCCGGGTTATGAAGAAACCTTCGAATCCATCTGGCGCGAGCGCAAATCGCATCTGAGCGAATTGCCGGGCTACATCGAATTTCACATGCTGAAAGGCCCGAAGGCAGATGACCACACGCTTTATGCCTCGCACACCGTCTGGGCCACCAAGGACGATTTCCTCGCCTGGACGAAATCCGAACAGTTCCGCGCCGCCCACGCCAAGGCCGGCGAAAACCGCGGCAAGGTGGAATATCTCTCCGGCCCGCATTTCGAAGGCTTCGACGTCATCATCCATGAAGACAAGAATGGCGAACGCCGTTCGATTGCCGCCTGAGGCCGCCCGATGAGCATTGCAGCCCAAAAGACCGACGACGACAGGCAGGCCCGCGCCGCCGCTGCGCTCGCCGAAAAGCCCGATGGCATCGTGGAGGCCATCGCCGCCAAGGCCGAGGTGACGCCGGCCGAAATTCTGGCGATCCTGCCGGAAGGTGCCGCCGTTTCCGCTGCCGCCGACCGCTTCGACGCCATCTGGAACGAGATGCGCGGCTGGGGCGAAGTCCTGATGATCGTGCAGACCGGCGATATCGTGTTCGAAGTGCCGGGCCACCTGCCGGAAGGCAGCGAAAGCCACGGCTGGTTCAACATCCACGGCGACAGCCCCATCGGCGGTCACATCAAGAAGGACAATTGCGCCGGCATCACCTTCGTCGATCGCGGCTTCCACGGCCGCCGCTCCTGTTCCGTCTGGTTCATGAACGCCGCCGGCAACGCCATGTTCAAGATTTTCGTCCGCCGCGACGAGAACAAGGAACTGCTGGCCGGGCAGTTGGCGAAGTTCGAAGCGCTGCGGGACGGTTTCCGCGGCTGAGACCCGTGGGGAGGCTGCCAGCTGCCTCCCCACTGCTTCCATAATCGCACGCGTCATCATTCGCCCGGGACCTCTCCGGATGACGCGTGAAAAAACAACCACCGGTTCATCGCCCGTTCAGTGCCGTTTTTTATCATCCGCTGAAATTCGAACGGCACCAGCACGGAGCAAGCACCATGACCGACCGCCAACCTCTTCTTTCTCGCCGCAGTTTCGCCGGGCTTGTTGCGCTTGCGCCGCTTTTTGCAGCGGGCGGCGCGGCTGCCGCACCTGCAAGCCTGCGCGGCAGCGTTTCCTATCGTGAACGCATCGCCCTGCCGCCGGGCGCGACCGTTACGGTGCGTCTGATCGACGTTTCGCTTGCGGATGCGCCCTCGCAGACGATTGCCGAAACCACCATTCGCCCCCGTGGCCAGGTGCCCGTACCCTTCGTGCTGCGTTATGATGACCGAGACATCCGTGGCCGCCGCTCCTATGCGCTGAGCGCCGAAATCCGCGACCGCGACCGGCTGCTCTTCACCACCACCCGCCGTTATTCGGTGCTGACCGGCGGTCGCGACGATACCGACCTCGTGCTGGAGCGCGTCGGCGCGGGCCCGGGTCGGCCGGAGCCGGAAGCCGGTATCGACGGGCGCTGGCTGGTGCAGGACATCCGTGGCGAGCGGGTTCGCGGCCGCCGTCAGGCGACGCTGGAAATTACCCGCGAGGGCCGCGTTTCGGGCAATGCCGGTTGCAACGGCATCGGTGGCGAGGTGAAGATCAGCCGTAACCGTATCGATTTCGGCCGGATGATTTCCACCCAGATGGCCTGCGCGCCTGACATCATGCGCCAGGAACGGCAGTTTATCGAAGCGCTGGAAGGCGCCCGCTCCTTCAGGCTGGAGCCGCGCCGGGGCACGCTCGAACTGCTCGACGGCCGCGGCCGCACGGCGATGCGCCTGCGCCGCGCCTGAGGCCGGCAACCTGCCGCAACACCCTGCGTCGCCGTCCTGGCCCAACGTGCTGGCCATGGAACATTCCATGTCGCTTCCGGCACGGCGCGCTGCCTTTTCCCGCCCTATGACTTTGGCTGCGTTCGTCTTGACGCTTTGCTCCGCCGCGGAGCTGCGCTATGGAACGCGCCAAACTGCGCCGGTTGATGCCGGCGCGACGTCTTTGAGGGAAAACGAATGACATCCTATGTTCTGACCGTAGCCTGCAAATCGACCCGTGGCATTGTGGCTGCGATTTCCGGTTATCTGGCGGAAAAAGGCTGCAACATCGTCGACAGTTCGCAGTTCGACGACCTCGAGACCGGCAAGTTCTTCATGCGCGTCTCCTTCATCTCCGAAGAAGGCGCCACCCTTGAGGCCATCACCGACGGCTTCAAGCCGGTGGCGGAAAAATTCGGCATGGAGGCGGATATCTATCCGGACGGCCAGCGCATGAAGACGCTGTTGATGGTCTCCCGTTTCGGCCATTGCCTCAACGACCTGCTCTATCGCTGGAAGATCGGCGCATTGCCGATCGACATCGTCGGCGTCGTCTCCAACCATTTCGATTACCAGAAGGTTGTCGTCAACCACGACATTCCCTTCCACCACATCAAGGTGACGAAGGAGAATAAACCCAAAGCCGAAGCTCAGCTGATGGACCTGATCGAGACTAGCGGCACGGAACTCGTCGTGCTGGCGCGCTACATGCAGGTTCTGTCCGACGACATGTGCCGGAAGATGTCTGGCAAAATCATCAACATCCACCATTCCTTCCTGCCCTCCTTCAAGGGCGCCAACCCCTACAAGCAGGCCTATGAGCGCGGTGTGAAGCTGATCGGTGCCACGGCCCATTACGTCACCGCCGATCTCGACGAAGGCCCGATCATCGAGCAGGACACGGTGCGCATCACCCACGCACAGAGCGCCGACGATTATGTCTCGCTTGGCCGCGATGTCGAAAGCCAGGTGCTGGCCCGCGCCATCCACGCCCATATCCACCACCGCACCTTCATCAACGGCAACCGCACCGTCGTCTTCCCGCCAAGCCCTGGAAGTTATGCTTCCGAGCGGATGGGGTGAACCCTTCGCATTGACGAAATGACAACCACAGTTTACATTGCGCCATGCTCACGATCCGGGAAACAAGCGAGTTTGCCGACTGGCTGGCGGGTCTGCGCGATGTGCAGGCGCGCGCCCGCATAGCACGGCGCATTTACCGGCTGGCGGACGGCAATCCCGGAGACGTGAAACCGGTTGGCGAAGGCGTCAGCGAACTCAGGATCAACCTTGGACCCGGATATCGGGTCTATTTTGTCCGGCACGGCGATGTCGTCATCATATTGCTGTGTGGCGGCGACAAGGCATCGCAGTCCCGCGACATCGCCAGAGCCAAGAAACTGGCCAGAGCGCTCAAGGAGTGAGACCATGCCACTTGTGACACGCGATTACGATGCTGCCCGCTACCTTGATAGTGACGAAGCGCTTGCCGCTTACATCGCCGACGCCACAGAAAGCGGCGACGCACAGGAGCTTGCCCATGCGCTGGGCGTCGTGGCGCGGGCCAAGGGTATGACTGACCTTTCGAGGCAAACTGGCCTTCCCCGCCAGACCTTGTACAAGGCCCTGAGCGGCGACGGAAATCCGGAACTGGCGACGATTGCCAAGGTCGCCGACGCGCTGGGCTACAGGCTCTCGCTGGTGGCGAAATCGCCTGCAGACACAGCCGCCTGATAAACCCGGCGGGCTACGGCGCCTTTTCCACGCCACCAAACATCACCCGCGCCCTCAAGCCCCGCCCCTCCGCGCCATCCTCCAGTGTCAGCCGCCCGCCGAACAGCCCGGCGATCTCTTCGATGATGGCGAGGCCCAAGCCGGCGCCGGGGGCGGCATTGGCTTCGCCGCGGGCAAAGCGCTGGCGCACCATGGCGCGTTTTTCCGGGGGGATGCCGGGGCCGTTATCCTCCACTTCCAGCCAGACGGCGTCCGTCTCCTTGCCGACGCGGACGGTGACTTCCGCGCCACGACCGGCATAGTTGATGGCATTGGAAACGAGATTGCCGATCAGTTCGCCGATCAGGAGCGGCTCGGCGGCAATGGCGACCTCCCCCTCGCCTTCGAAACCGAGATCGATGCCGGCTTCGGCCGCACGCGGCACGAAATCGGCCGTCACATTCTGCGCAACGGCCACGAGATCGATCGCGGAAAAATCATGTTTTTCGCTGGAGCCGGCGGCATCGATATTGGCCATGCGCAGCAGCTGGGCGAGGATATGTTCGGCATGGGCCACGGACGCCCCGCCCTTCAGCGCCGCCGCCTGCGCTTCCTCAAGGCTCGCGGCGCGGGCGGAAAGCGCAAGCTGGGTGCTGATGATGGCAAGCGGTGTGCGCAGCTGGTGGCTGGCATTGCCGGTGAAATGCCGGAGCGCGTCGAGCGCCGATTGCAGCCGCAACATGAAGGAATTGACCGTTTCCACCAGATTTTCCACCTCCACCGGCACGGATTGATGGATGGGGTGCAGGTCGTTCGGGCTGCGCTCGGCAATGGCTTCGCTGAGCCGGTAAAGCGGTCTGAGCGAAATCGTCACCGCGATCCAGACGATTATCGCCGCCCCGACGATCATCAACAGCAGCCGCAGCGCAGAGCGCAGGATGATCGCCTGCGCCAGCTGGCTGCGGGCAATGGTGGTTTCGGCGACCGTTACGGAAAAAGGCACGGAATTGATGCCGGTGGAAGCGAAACGGCGGATCGCAGCGATGCGGATCGGCTCGTCGCGGAACACGGCATCGCGATAGGCAGGGATATCGCCCGCCGGGTTCTCCACCGTCGGCAGGTTCTGGTAGCCGGTCAGGAATTGCCCGTTCGGCCCGTCGACACGGTAAAACACCCGGTCCTGTGCGGCCGATGTCAGCATTTCCAGCGCCACATAGGGAATATCGACTTCCAGCGAGCCGTCCTCGGCCACCACCACCCGCTCGGCAATGGCAAGCGCGGAACCTGATAGTACCCGGTCGGAGACGACATTGGCGGTATTGACCGCCTCACGCCAGGTATCGGTCAGCGCAACGCAGCCGATGATGGCGGTGGAAATGAGAAGCCAGCCTAAAAGTCGCCGCCTGAGCGAATAGGCGGCCTGTCTCATTCAGCCATCTCCGGCAGCTTTTCGAGATAATAACCGATGCCGCGCGCCGTCTTTACCGTCAACCCGTGCGGCGCGAGTCGCTTGCGCAGGCGGCTGACATATTGCTCGATGGCATTGGCGGAAATATCGTCATCGAAGCCGGTCAGCGACTGCACGATGGCCTCCTTGGCGACGACCTTGCCGGCCCGCATGAACAGCACTTCGAGCAGCGCCACCTCGCGCGCCGGAATATCGAGCGGACGTCCATCCGCCGAAAAGGTGCGGGAATTGAGATCGAACAGCACCTTGCCGAAACTCAGCGCCGAGGAGCGCAGCCCGGCATTGCGGCGCAGCAGCACCCGCACCCTCGCCTCGAATTCGGTGATATCGAAAGGCTTGATCATGTAGTCGTCAGCGCCGAGATCGAGCCCCTTGACCTTTTCTTCCGGCGTGCCGCGCGCCGTCAGGATCAGCACCGCCGCCTTGTCCTGGCGCGAACGCATGGAGCGCAGCACCTCGATACCGTCCATTTCCGGCAGGTTGAGATCGAGAATGACGAGGTCGAAACTTTCCGCCGCAATCGCCGCATCGGCGGAAGCGCCATCGGACACCACATCCACGGCATAACCGCTGCCGCGCAACAGCGCCGACAGCCCCTCCGACAGCACCTGATTGTCCTCGACCAGCAAAATACGCAAATCGTCCCTCCCACAGCATTGCCGAGTTTAACCAGACCCTTACCGCTTGTGAATGGCCAGCGCCTGCTGCATGATCTTTTCCATGCGTATCTGCCTTCTCCTCTGTCTCTGTCTTTGCACGGCCTCGCCGGCGCTTGCGCAAGTCGCCATCTTTCCGGCACCCTCCGGCAAGGCGGATGCCGAAACGCTGGTGGTCTATTCCTCGCTGGACGAACCGCTGGCGACGCCGATGATCGAGGGTTTCCAGAAGGCCAATCCCGATATCGCCGTCCATTATGAGGATATGCTGACCGGCGAGATTTACGACCGCATCGTGAAGGAAACCGATGCGGGCAAAAAGACCGCCGATTTCGCCTTTTCCTCCGCCATGGATTTGCAGGTGAAGCTGAGCAATGACGGTTATGCCCAGCGTTCCGACCTCGCCATGAGCGCCCGCTGGCCCGCCTGGGCGAACTGGCGCAACACCGCTTACGCGCTGACTTTCGAGCCGGCGGTTTTCGTTTATCACAAGCCGAGCTTCACCACCGAAGAACCGCCAGCCAGCCGCGCCGAATTCGTCGATTATCTCGAACGCAACGCCAAGCAAGTGCATGGCCGCATCGCCACCTACGACATCGAACGCTCCGGCGTCGGTTTCCTGTTCATGTCGCGCGATCAGGAGCAGTTCGGCGATATATGGAACGTCATCAAGGCCATGGGCGCGGCGGGCGTGAAGGTCTATTCCACCTCCTCGGCCATTCTGGAACGTGTTTCCGACGGACGCTTCGTGCTGGGCTACAATATTCTTGGCTCCTACGCAGCCGACTGGGCCTCGCGCCACCCCGATGTCGGCATCGTACTGCCGAAAGACTATACCGTCGTCATGTCGCGCATCGGTCTGGTGCCGGAAGCCGCCGCCAACCCGGCGCTCGGCCGCCGTTATCTGGAATTCTTCATGTCGAAGGAGGGCCAGACGATCATGGCCCGGCAGTTGCAGATCCCCGCCGTCAGCCCGGAAGTGGCGGGCGAAAACACCGCCAACACCATGCAGGCCATCCACGGCGCACAATTGCGCCCCGTGCCCGTCAGCCCCGGCCTGATGGTCTATCTGGATCAGGTCAAACGCAGCCGCCTGATCGAGCGCTGGAACGAGGCGTTGCGGTCGCAGTAGGTTCCCCCCTCATTCCTGTGCTTGTCACAGGAATGAGGGTGTGGAGAAAGCTTCAAAGGCGCAAAACAAAGCCGTCCCACACGCCACAGTAGACGTCCGATACAAATTAATAGAGAGTAAATGCGCAAGGACTTGCGTAGCGTCAGTTAGATGACAGCTTTCTGTGATGCTCTGCAATTCTTCTTCATTCCGTGGAGGCGGAAGAAGATGCGGGAGGAAATCCAGGATTGCCAAGGCCCCACGCTGAGCATTCAGCGCCGGCGCAGACGCGTCCGAAAGCCCCCCGCATAAACGAAAAACGACGCCCAAAAAGGGCATCCTGAGGAGGGTTTTCCAAGTGAAGCATTTTCTTATCGGCACATTCCTGGCGGGCGTGATCGCGCTTCCGGCGGTTGCAGCGGATTACACCATCATCGCCCCGGCCAATCCCGGCGGCGGCTGGGACCAGACCGCGCGCTCCCTGCAGACCGTGCTGCAGGAAGAAGGCATTTCCAAGAGCGTTCAGGTGCAGAACGTACCGGGCGCCGGCGGCACCATCGGTCTTGCGCAGTTCGCCAGCCAGCAGAAGGGCAACCCGAACGCCCTCATCGTCGGCGGTTACGTCATGGTCGGCGCGATCCTCACCAACAACGCGCCCGTCACCCTCAAGGAAGTGACGCCGATCGCCCGTCTGACCGGCGAATATGAAGCCATCGTCGTTCCGGCCTCCTCGCCGCTGAAGACCATCGGCGACCTCATCGACCAGCTCAAGAAGGATCCGGGCAGCGTTTCCTGGGGCGGCGGCTCCGCTGGCGGCACCGACCATATCGCCGTTGGCCTGATTGCCAAGGCGGCCGGCGTCGATCCGACCAAGATCAACTACATCGCTTATTCCGGCGGTGGCGAAGCGCTTGCCTCGATCCTCGGCTCGCAGGTGACTGCCGGTATTTCGAGCTACGGCGAATTCGAGAGCCAGGTAAAGGCCGGCACGCTGCGCCTGCTCGCGGTTTCCAGCGAAGAGAAGCTGGAAGGTGTCGATGCGCCGACGCTGAAGGAAAGCGGTCTCGATGTCGTCGTCCAGAACTGGCGCATGGTCGCCGCTCCTCCCGGCCTGACGCCGGAGCAGGAAAAGGCCGTCAATGCCGACATCGAAAAGCTGGTGAAGTCCGCCAAGTGGCAGGAAACCCTGAAGACCAAGAGCTGGATGGACACCTATCTCGCCGGTGACGAATTCAAGGCGCAGCTCGCCAAGGATACCGACGCCACCGCCGCCATCCTCAAAGACATCGGACTGGTAAAATGAGCCAGGGTTCCAACCCTTCGCAGCATCAAAAGCGCCGCCCTGACTGGGCGGCGCTGGTGATCGCCATCTTCCTCGTCATCATCGCCTGCGTAATCTTCTGGGATAGCGCCCGCCTCGCCAGCGTCACCGGTTATTCGCCGGTCGGCCCGGCAACCGTGCCCTATGCCATCGGCTTCTGTCTTATCGGCCTGGCGCTGTGGACGGCCATCGAGGCCTGGCGCGGTGATTTTCCCGAACGCGACAAACAGGAAATCGCCCCGGTTATCTGGGTCGTCGCCGGCCTTGCCGCGCAGATGTTGCTGCTCAACGTCGCGGGTTTCTCCATTGCCACCGGCCTGCTTTTCGCCTTTACGGCGCGCGCCTTCGGCAAACGCAAGCTCTGGTATTCGATCCCCATCGGCATCGCCCTGAGCTTCTTCATCTGGTTCATCTTCGCGCGGCTGCTGCAACTTTCGCTGCCCGCCGGGCCTCTGGAACGGCTGTTGTTCTAACAGCCATTCCGACCAAAATTTGAGATCACAGGAAACCGCAGGCGCGCAATGACGCATATGCCAGCCGTTCCGCCCGCCCATCGGGTCCACTTGGGGGACATCTGTCCATGAGTACCTTTGAATTCCTGCTGCACGGTCTTGAGGTTGCCGCCCAACCCATGAACCTGCTCTATGCGCTGATCGGCGTGACACTCGGCACCGCCGTCGGCGTTCTGCCCGGCATCGGGCCTGCGCTGACCGTGGCGCTGCTTCTGCCCGTTACCTACAGGCTCGATCCCGCCGGTTCGCTCATCATGTTCGCCGGCATCTATTATGGCGGCATGTATGGCGGCTCGACCACCTCGATCCTGCTCAACACGCCGGGCGAAAGCGCCTCGATCGTGACCGCGCTTGAAGGCAACAAGATGGCCCGCAAGGGCAGAGGCGGTCCGGCCCTTGCCACCGCCGCCATCGGCTCCTTCGTCGCCGGCCTTATCGCCACCATCGCACTCGCCTTCATCGCGCCCTATATCGTCAAGCTGGCGCTGGTCTTCGGCCCGCGTGAATATTTCGCGCTGATGGTGCTCGCCTTCGTTACCGTTTCCTCCGCTTTCGGGGATTCGGCGCTACGCGGCCTTACCTCGCTGTTCATCGGCTTTGCGCTTGCCATCGTCGGCATCGACCAGCTGACCGGCCAGACCCGCATGAGCTTCGGCATTCCCGACCTGCTCGACGGCGTGGAAGTAACGACGCTTGCGGTCGCCATGTTCGCCATCGGCGAAACCCTGTTCATCGTCGCCCAGGGCAGCACCGGCCCGGACAAGGTCGAAGCCGTGAAAGGCTCCGTCTGGATGAGCGCGCAGGACTGGGCACGCTCGTGGAAAGCCTGGCTGCGCGGCACGCTCATCGGCTTCCCCATCGGCGCCATGCCGGCGGGCGGCGCTGAAATCGGCACCTTCCTGTCCTATGCCACCGAAAAGAAGCTGACCAAATATCCGGAAGAATTCGGCCATGGCGCCATTGAAGGCGTCGCAGGTCCGGAAGCCGCCAACAATGCCTCCGCCGCCGGTACGCTGGTGCCGCTCTTGACGCTCGGCCTGCCGACGACGGCGACCGCCGCCATCATGCTCGCCGGCTTCCAGCAATATGGCCTTCAGCCCGGCCCGCTGCTGTTCGCCACCAATCCGCAGCTGGTCTGGGGCCTGATCGCCAGCCTGTTCATCGCCAACCTGATGCTGCTGGTTCTGAACCTGCCGCTCGTCGGCCTGTGGGTGAAGCTGCTGACCATTCCGAAGCCCTGGCTTTATGCCGGCATCCTGCTGTTTGCGACGCTCGGCACCATCGGCGCCAACCCATCGGTCTTCGAACTCGGCATGCTGCTCGCCTTCGGTATCCTCGGCTATATCATGCGCATCTTCGGTTATCCGATTGCGCCTGCGGTCGTTGGTCTCATTCTCGGCCCGCTTGCGGAACAGCAGCTGCGCCGCGCTCTTGCCATCGGCCAGGGCGACCCGACGGTGCTGTTCACCTCGCCGATTGCCGTTGGCCTCTTCATCGTGGCAGCCGCCGCCTTCATCATCCCGCTCATCATGCGTATCCGCGGCCGTGGCGAGGTGCTGACGCAGCTTGCCGCCAACGAGGACTGAGAAACCAAGAACCTCCCAAGGCAACTGGCCCTGTATCTTCGGATGCGGGGCCTTTTTTATTCACGCCAACGGGATGTGTGATGCGCACCCGCCCATGATAGAATTGCGCCAACCGCAGGAGAAAGACATGCGCACGATTGCGATCATGATGGTTCTGGCGCTTGCCGGCTGCACCACCGCCCCCGATGTCGAGCCCATTCCCGGCAGCATCACCTATGGCGGACAGCCGCGCACCAAACTCACCAAGTCCCCCATCGGCAGCACGCTCAGCAATGAATTCGTGATGGGCGACGGGCGGCTGGCGATCGAAACCTACCGCGTGCAACCGGACCGGTCGCTGAAACTCGAGAGGCGCGAAATCGTCGGCGACTGGCCTCCGGATTGATGGATGGGACTTGATGTGGTTCCCGCTTCTACTACGACTGACCACTCTTCCCGTCATGCCGGACTTGTGTGGACGTATTGTGGTTTACGTCCGGCGATCACAACGAGTCTTGCTACGCGCGGCTCCCCCTTTCCCGCTCACCGCAATTCAGAACCGTTCTAAAACATAATTTTGATTTCCGTCGACCTTGCCAATAAAGCTGATCGCCAACATCAAGTTAACCCGGCGGGATCACGTCCGCCGGCTCGGAACCATATTGCAAGGGACATATTAAGTGGCCATCAACTTCACCTTCCCCGTTCGGCTGCTGGCGGCAGCGGCCTTCAGCCTCGGCGCGATGACGGCGAGTGCCGAAGAAATGACGATCAAGCACGCGCAGGGCGAGACCGTGCTGAAGGCGGCGCCGAAGAAGGTTCTGGTTCTCGATATTCCCTCGCTCGACAATCTAGATGCGCTCGGCGTCGAGCCCGCCGGTGTCGTCGGCTCCAACCTGCCCACCTATCTGCAGAAATATGCCGACGGCAAATATCTGAAGGTCGGTACGCTGTTTGAGCCTGATTATGAGGCGATCAATGCGGCTGAGGCCGATCTCGTCATCGTCGGCGGCCGTTCGCGCGCGAAATATCCGGACGTTGCGAAGATCACGCCCGCCATCGACATGTCGGTGGATTCCAAGGAATTCATCGGCAGCGTCAAAGCCAACATCACCAAGCTCGGCGATATCTTCGGCAAGCAGGAAGAAGCCAGGAAGCTCGATGCCGCCATCGATGAAAAAGTGGCGAAGCTGAAGGAAATCGCACCCAATTCCGGCACGGCGATGATCCTCGTCACCAATGCCGGCAAGGTCGGCGTTTATGGCCCCAGTTCGCGCACCGGCTGGCTGCACACCGAAATCGGCTTCAAGCCGGTCGCAGCCGACATCGACGACCGTTTTGACCGTGGCGATGTCGTCTCCTTCGAATATCTGGCCGAGGTCAATCCCGAGTGGCTGTTCGTGATCGACCGCGACGCCGGCATCGGCCGCGCCACCGATCCGGGCAAGGCAGCCGCGCAGGTGCTGGACAACGAGCTGGTGCACCAGACCAATGCCTGGAAGAAAAAGCAGATCGTTTATCTCGATCCGCAGGCGGCCTATATCGTCAGCAGCGGTTATACGGCGCTCTCCACCCTGCTCGATCAGGTCTACAAGGCCGTCTCGGAGAAGAAATCGTAAAAGCCTCCAGGCATCCGCTTCTGAAGGCTGCTCCATACTCGACGTCATCCTCGGGCTTGACCCGAGGATCTACCAAGGTATCGTAAAATCAATAGGTTGCGGATCCTCGGGACATCCTCGGGCTTGTTCCGGGGACCGAGGATGACGGAGAGAGGTTTGTAGCCTCACCGTAACCTGAGGGGTCGCCGGGAGCTTTCACCATTTTCGAAAAACCGCCAACGTGAAATCCCTGTCTCTCATCCTTGCCCTTCTTCTGGCCCTGGTGCTCGCCATCACCAGCCTGTTCGTCGGCGTGAGCAACGTTTCGCTCACAACGCTTTTCGCACCGGACACGAGTGCGGACGCACTGCGCGTGCTGCTGGTCAGCCGCATTCCGCGCACGCTGGCGTTGATCCTGGCCGGAAGCTCGATGGCGATTGCGGGGCTCATCATGCAGATGCTGGTGCGCAACCGCTTCGTGGAACCTTCGACGGCGGGCACCACCGAATCCGCCGGCCTCGGCCTGCTCACCGTCACCCTGCTGGCGCCGGACACGCCGATCTTCGGCAAGATGCTGGTGGCCGCCGTTTTCGCGCTCGCCGGCACCGCGCTGTTCCTGCGTATCCTGAGGCAAGTGCCGTTGCGCGACGTGCTGCTGGTGCCGCTGATCGGCATCATGCTGGGCGGCGTCATCTCCGCCGTCACCACCTTCTTCGCTTATCGCTTCGACCTTCTACAATCGCTCGGCGCATGGATGACGGGAGATTTTTCTGGGGTGCTGCGCGGCCGTTATGAATTGCTGTGGGTCGGCTTCCTTTTCGCCATCGCCGCCTATCTCGCCGCAGACCGCTTCACCGTGGCCGGCATGGGCCGCGATTTCACCACCAATCTCGGCCTCAACTATCGCCGCGTCATGGCGCTCGGCCTCACCATCGTCTCGCTGGTCAGCGCGGTCGTCGTCGTCACCGTCGGCATGATCCCCTTTCTCGGGCTGATCGTGCCGAATGTCGTCAGTCTGATGATCGGTGACAATATGCGCCGCTCAGTGCCCTGGGTGGCAACGCTCGGCGCGGTCTTCGTGCTTTCCTGCGATATCATCGGCCGCACCGTGCGCGCGCCTTACGAAATACCCAACGGAACCGTGGTCGGCGTCATAGGCAGCGCGCTGTTCCTCTATCTCCTGCTGCGGAAACGCCACCATGCGTGAGAGACATCCCGACCGGCGTGCAAAAACCGTTCTGCTGGTGCTTGCGGTATTCGCACTCATCTCCATGGCCGCCTTCATGACGCTTGGCGCCAAGGGCAGTTGGAGCTTCGTACTGCCGTTTCGCGGCATCAAGCTTCTGTCGCTCTTGCTGGTGGCCTATGCCATCGCGGTCTCCACCGTGCTGTTCCAGACGGTCACCAACAACCGCATCCTTACCCCTTCGGTGATGGGTTTCGATTCGCTTTATGTGCTGATGCAGACCGGGCTGATCTTCGTCTTCGGCTCTGCAACCGTCGTCATGATCGATCCGCAGCTGAAGTTTCTCGCTGAAACCAGCCTGCTCGTCGTCTTTTCCGCCCTGCTCTATCGCTGGCTTTTCGTCGGTGCGGAACGCAGCCTGCATCTTCTGGTGCTGGTGGGCATCGTTTTCGGCGTCTTCTTCCGCAGCCTCTCGGGTTTCATGCAACGCGTGCTGGACCCCAATGAATATACGGTGCTGCAGGATGTGCTGTTCGCCAGCTTCAATTCCATCGATCCGACGCTTCTTGCGGTCTCGGCCGTCATCATCGGCGTGGTGACCATCATCGGACTCAGGCTGATGCACACGCTCGACGTCCTCTCGCTCGGCCGCGCAACGGCCATCAGCCTGGGGGTCGAATATAAGCGCACGGTCACCATCATCCTCGTGCTGGTCTCCGTGCTGGTCGCCGTCTCGACCGCTCTCGTCGGCCCGATCATGTTCTTCGGGCTGCTGGTCGCGGCCCTTGCCCATTATCTTACCGGCAATGGCAAACACGCCTATGTGTTGCCGGCGGCGATCCTCATCGCCGTGATCTGCCTCGTGGGCGGTCAGGTGGTGCTGGAGCGGGTCTTCGCCTTCGATACGGCGCTCTCGATCATCATCGAATTTCTGGGCGGTATCGTCTTTATCGGTCTTATTTTGAAGCGGGGTGCGCGATGATCATCGCCAGTCAGATCAGCAAATCCTATGGCGACAGCCTCGTCGTTGACGGCGTCTCCGTCTCCATTCCGGCAGGTGGCGTCACCTCCATCATCGGGCCGAACGGTGCGGGAAAATCGACGCTGCTTTCCATCGTCGCAAGGCTGATGTCGATGGATGCCGGAACAGTGACGGTGGACGGTCTGGATGTCACGAAAACCCCATCCGATACGCTGGCCAAGCGGCTCTCCATATTGCGGCAGGACAACCACATCTCTTCGCGCCTGACGGTTCGCGACCTCGTCGGTTTTGGCCGTTACCCCTATTCCAAGGGCCGCCCCACCATCGAGGATAAGGTCCACATCGACCGGGCGCTGGAATATCTGCACCTCGAAGCCCTTGCCGGCCGGTTTCTGGACGAGCTTTCCGGCGGCCAGCGACAGCGCGCCTTCGTGGCCATGGTGCTGTGCCAGGACACGGATTACGTGCTGCTCGACGAGCCGCTCAACAACCTCGACATGAAACACGCCTCCAGCATGATGAAGATCATGCGCCGCGCCGCTGACGAGCTGAAGAAGACCGTGGTTCTGGTGCTGCACGACATCAACTTTGCCTCCTGGTATTCCGACACCATCATCGCCATGCGCGAAGGCCGCATCTGCCATCATGGGCCGGCGGAAGAGATCATCCGTCCGGATGTCCTCAAGGACATCTACGACATGCCGATCCGCGTCAATGAGATAGACGGCCGGCGCATCTGCCTGTTTTACGAATGACATGATGATTGTGCAGGATTTTCGCTGTCCCAGTGCTTAGCATGGAACAGGGCCTCAGGCCCGGACGTTAAACGACGGACTTTTCCAAAGCGGCATTCCGTCCGCAACTTCAGGAGACATCGATGAAGACGCACAAGACGAAGAACGACCTGCCTTCCAACGCCAAGTCGACCGTGATCGGCATTCTGAACGAATCGCTGGCCTCGGTGATTGACCTTGCGCTCATCACCAAGCAGGCGCACTGGAACCTCAAGGGCCCGCAGTTCATCGCCGTGCATGAACTTCTCGACACTTTCCGCACCCAGCTCGACAATCATGGCGATACGATTGCCGAGCGTGTTGTCCAGCTTGGCGGCACGGCGCTCGGCAGCCTGCAATCAGTCTCCTCGACGACGAAGCTCAAGGCCTATCCGACCGATATCTATAAGATCCACGACCATCTGGACGAGCTGATCGAGCGTTATGGCGAGGTCGCGAACATGATCCGCAAGGCTATCGACGATTCCGACGAGGCGGGCGACCCGACGACGGCGGACATCTTCACCGCCGCCTCGCGCGATCTCGACAAGTCGCTGTGGTTCCTCGAAGCGCATGTGCAGGAAAAGAGCTGAGCCGGAAGCGGCTGCCGCCCCAACACACACGAAAGCGCCCGAGAAGCTCGGGCGCTTTTTTATTGTCATATGGCGCAATCAGTGCCGACGTAAAACCGCAAGACCGATATCGCGCAACATCTCATGGTCAAGAATGCCGCGCTGGGCGCTACGGATCAAAACCGCCGCGCACTCATTGGCAACATGGCTGCTGCGGTCTTGAAAGCATTCGAAACATACGCCATCGAAAATAGTCTGCAGATCGGTGATCTGCTCCGGCGACAATTGTGCGCCAACCCGTTCAAAAGCTGCGTACGACAAGGCTCATCCTCCCGATGATGATATGCCAAACATCGTTCCCAATATCGTTTTGATTTTTCTTGTGGACAGGGAATTTGTACACCCGAACGAATCACTTGTCGAATCAGATTTTAACCAAATGTAAATAGGTTATTTTCTGGCATTCCCGCCAGCCGCCACCCCATGGCAGGGGGATAAAAACCAGCTGAAACAATATCTTCAGCGGAAATTCCCTGGTCGTCAGAGCCCGTGATGGCCGCCAGTTTTCGGATAAATCCGCGCACAGGCGGATTTCCACCGAAACCACAAAAGAAACTGTTGCATTCCAAAAACGATTGAGCGATATAGCACCCGTCGCCGCTTCGGTGGCCCACGGTTCAGCGAACTACCCCGGACCGGTGGATTTGAGCGGGTGTAGCTCAGGGGTAGAGCACAACCTTGCCAAGGTTGGGGTCGAGGGTTCAAATCCCTTCGCCCGCTCCAAATTTCCAGAACAGGCAGATAAATCTTCACTGCACCCGATGTGAAACGCGTCGTTTCCATGGGCTGTGAGGAGCATTGCCGCGCGAGGATTTCCCACGCACGGGCAAACCGGGAAGGGCGTTCCCTCCCCGGCTCTTATTATCAGGCGGCCTTGTCCCAGACGGGTGCAAGCCCTTCCGGTGAAACGATGCGGCCATCAGGTCTGGCAAGCGCGCGGATCGCCGCCATTTCATCGGCCGAAAGTTCGAAATCGAAGATGGCGAGATTTTCATCGACGCGCGCTTCGCTGACCGTTTTCGACAGTGCGATGACACCCTGCTGCTGCACGAGCCAGCGCAGCACCACCTGCGCCACCGACTTGCCACGGCCTGCGGCGATTTCCTTCAGTACCGGATCGGTGAAGACCTTGCCATCGGCCATGCCGTAATAACCCGTCACCGACATGCCGGCGGCCTTTGCCGCGGCGATAACCACGTCCTGATCGATATAGGGGTGGTATTCGATCTGGTTGGTCACGATCGGGGCCTTGGACAACTTCACCGCCTCGGCCATCAGCGCCGTGCTGAAATTGGAAACGCCGATATGGCGCACCTTGCCCGCTTCCTTTACCGCGTTCAGCGCGCCGATCTGTTCTGCAAGCGAAACCGCCTCATTCGGCCAATGCAGCAGCAGCAGGTCGACATAATCGGTCTTCAGCTTTTTCAGGCTCTCATCCACGGAGGCGAGGAAGGCATCGTGCCTGTAGTTCTCGACCCAGACCTTGGTGGTGAGAAACACGTCGCCCCGCGCCACGCCCGAAGCAGCGATGGCTTCACCGACCTCAGCCTCATTGCCGTAGATCTGGGCGGTATCGATATGGCGGAAACCAGCTTTCAGCGCATGGGGAACGATGCGCAGCACATCGGCACCGGGAATACGAAACGTGCCGAAACCCAGCGCCGGGATCGAAGCGCCATTTGCGGTGACATTAAACATATATTTTCTCCTTTGAAGCGGCCCGGCCGACTTGGGAGCGGCCGGGAATTTTATGAAAAGTTCAGGCGGTTTTCAGCGTCAGCGCGGCGCGGCGGTCGAGCATGCTGCTCCAGAGGGTCAGGAGCAGGGCCACGGCGACGAGGATGGCGCCGACCCACGGGGTTGCGGCAAGACCCATCGGCGATTCCACCACCAGACCGCCAAGCCATGCGCCAATGGCGATGCCGAGATTGAAGGCGGCGATGTTGAGCGCCGAGGCGACATCGACGGCGCCGGGGCGATGTTCCTTGGCAAGCTGCACCACATAAAGCTGCAGGCCGGGAACATTGGCGAAGGACAGGAAGCCGAGCGCGGCAAGCGTGATGAGCGTCAGCACCGGCGAGAAGGCGGTGAAGGAAAAGACGAGCAGCACGATGGCCTGCGCCAGGAAGAGGCCGATCAGCGCCCTGGCCGGGTTATGGTTGGCGATCCTGCCGCCGCCAATATTGCCGGCCGCAATGGCGATGCCATAAAGCACGAGGATCAGGCTGACGCTCTTTTCGGAAAAGCCGGTGACATCCTGCAGGATCGGCGCAAGGAAGGTGAAGGCGACGAAGGTGCCGCCGTAACCGAGCGCGGTCATGGCGAAAACGATGAGCAGGCGACCGGAGCCGAGAACACGGACCTGATCGAAGAGGCTCGCCGGCGGCGCCTTCTTGAGCGTGTTCGGCAGAAGCGTGGCAATGCCGAAGAAGGCGATGACGCCAAGGGCGGCAACGACCCAGAAGGTCGCACGCCAGCCGAAGACCTGCCCGATATAGGTGCCGAGCGGAACGCCGGTGACGATGGCGACCGTCAGCCCCATGAACATCATGGCGATGGCCGAGGCGCGGCGATTTTCCGGCACGAGATCGGCGGCGATGGTGGAGCCGACCGAGAAGAAGACACCATGGGCGAAGGCGGCGATGACGCGGGCGACAAGCAGCATCTCATAGCTGGGCGACAGGGCCGCAGCGCTGTTGCCGATGATGAACAGGGCCATCAGGCCGAGCAGCAGCGGCTTTCTTTCGATCCTGCCGGTTAGCGCCGTCAGGATCGGCGCACCGAAGGTGACGCCCAGCGCATAAACGCTGACGATGAGGCCGGCAAGCGGCAGGGTGATGTGAAGATCGGTCGCGACCGTCGGCAGAAGGCCGACAATCACGAACTCCGTGGTGCCGATCGCATAGGCCGCGATCGTCAGGGCAAATATGGCCAATGGCATGACAAATACCTCTTCGCCCGGAGCGGGATCGCGGGCGTTCTGGACAGCAACGCCGTCCGGTTGGATCATTTGGATAGCGATGCTATCCGGTTGGATCAAATCTATGGACGCAATATGGGCGAAGGGGACTTGCATGATAATCGGCAAGGTCGGATAAATACCTTTGAATTGATTTCACAGGTGGTGCGGCGATGGACAATCGGGCCGGAGAAATGGAAGTCTTCGTGGCGGCGGCGGAACTTGGCAGCTTTTCCGCCGCCGGGCGCAGGCTGAAGCTTTCACCCTCGGCGGTGAGCAAGCTTGTCACACGTATCGAAGACCGCCTCGGCACCCGGCTGCTTGCCCGCTCCACCCGGCTTGTCACGCTCACACCGGAGGGCGAAGTCTATCTTGCGCGGGCAAGGCGCATTCTCGCCGATATAGCCGAGACCGAGCAGATCGTGGCGAGCGGCGGCAAGGTGGTGCCGCGCGGCCTTTTGCGCGTCAACACCACGCTGGGCTTCGGCGAACGTTATCTGCTGCCGCTTGCGCCGGAATTCTTGTCGCTTTATCCGGAAATCGAGCTGGATATCTCGCTGACCGACGGCGTCATCAGCCTGATCGAGGAACGCACCGATATCGCCATCCGCTCGGGCGCGATGGGAGATTCATCCCTGAAGGCGAGAAAGCTGAAGGAAGTGCGCCGCGTCATCGTCGCCTCCCCCGCCTATATCGAACGACACGGCCTGCCGGAAACACCGCAGGATCTGGCGCGGCACAATTGCTTCAGCTTCAATTTCAGCCGCAGCCTCAACGAATGGCCCTTTCGCAACCCCGGCTCCACGGAAGTCTACCGCCTGCCCGTAACAGGCAATGTCTCGGTCAACAGCGGCATGGCCATGCGAAGGCTCTGCCTGACGGGTCTAGGGCTGGGAAGGGTCGGCGAATTTCATATCGAGCCGGATATAGAGGCGGGCCTGCTCGTGCCGGTGCTGGAAGACTACAATGCCGAGGAGATGGAAGTGATCCACGCGGTTTATGCCGGTCACGAACACCTGGCCGCCCGCGTTCGCGCCTTCATCGATTTTGTCGCAGCAAGGGTCGGGCGGTGACTGGCCGCCTCACACCAGACCGTGCACCAGCTTGGCCAGCCAGTCGACAAAAACGCGGACCTTGTTGGTTACATGCCGGGTCTGGGGATAGACCACATAGATCGGCATGGCCTCGCGCCGCCATTCGGAAAGCACCGGCACCAGTTCTCCCCGCGAAAGCGCATCCTTCACCATGAAAACGGGAAGCTGCACGATGCCCATGCCGGCCAGCGCCGCATTGAGATAGGTGCGGCTGTCATTGACCGAGACGACATAATTCGGGGTCAGCTCGACGCTGCGCACGCCATTGTCGAAGGAGGCCGGCATGATCTGGCCGGTGGTGGCATTGAGGTAGCCCACCGAATAATGCTCCTTCTCCAGATCCTCCGGTTCTTGCGGCATACCGAAATTTTCGATGTAGGACGGCGAGGCGAATGTCTCGAACCGGAGTTCGCCCACTTTACGAGCAATCAGCGACTGATCGCGCAGCACGCCGACCCGCAGCGCACAGTCGACATTCTCCGCGATATAATCGACCAGACGGTCGCCGACACCGAGGTCGAGACGGATTTGCGGATAACGCTGGTAAAATTCGCAAAGATGTGGGATAACCACCAGGTCCGCGAAGACACCGGCCATTTCCACCCGCAACCGGCCGGAGGGCTGCACCTGCGCGCTGGACATGCTACCGTCAAGTTCTTCGATTTCCGATAAAATCTGTGAGGCCCGCTCATAATAGAGAGCGCCGTCCGTTGTCAGCATCACCCGGCGTGTGGTGCGGTTAAGAAGTGTGGTGTGCAAATGCGCCTCCAGCGCCTGCACCATATTGGTAACAGTGGTTTTCGGCATGTTCAGCGCGGTGGCGGCGCGGCTGAAATTGCCGGTTTCCACGACCCGCGTAAAAACCCGCATGGCGGAGAGCTGATCCATTCACTGCCTCGGAGATATGATTATCCGTTATTTCGGAATAGTGTTTTCAAATTTGCATGCTTGATCGTTTCGATCCGAACAATAATATGGATTTCAGATTTTGCAATATGATCCGCCTTGAAGCATGTCGCGCGAAAGTGCGTTGCGGTTTTGCGGTGACGATATGCGGCAAGATAAAAACTTAAAGCGCAGGAGCTTATCCGAAGGATCGCAACACGCTTTAAGTGGTGGCGCAAAGGATCTGGGTTCATGAACGCGCATTGGGAAAATATGGGTAGCGAGACGTCCGCGTCGAAGCTCTCCGTGCGCCGTTATGAAGGTTCCTGCCTCTGCAGCCATCCGCCTGTCGTGCTTTATCTGCGCGGCGGATCGTTTCTGGAACCCGGTCTCGAGCCGGGCGGCAATTGCCCCGAGCTTCCGGTGGCTCGCGCGCTCGCGGAAAGCGGCGCAGTGGTCGTGGAAGCCGACTATAGCAAGCCGTCCGGCAATGAGTTTCCGATGGTCATCGACTGCGCCTATGAGGCGCTCGATCATCTGAGCCGGGACCGCAAGCATTATGGCGGCGCGAAATCGCTGCTGTTCGTGGCCGGCGAAGAGGCTGGCGGCAATGTGGCGGCGGGGCTTGCCTTGAAGGCCCGCGACCGCATGCCGGGCAAACTCGCAGGCCAGATTCTTCTGTCGCCCATGATCGACCCGATGATGACGACGGAATCCTTCCGCGATGCGGACAGGATCGGCATGCGCCAGCGCTGGGCCGATGGCTGGAGCCATTACCTTGCCAAGGCGTGCGGGTTTTTCCACCCCTATGCCGCGCCCTGCCAGTGCACGCGGCTGAACCGGGTGGCGCCGGCGCTGATCTTTACCGCCGAGGACGACCCTCTGCGCGACGAAACGGTCAATTATGCAGACCGCCTCATCGCCTCCGGTGTCAGCGTCCGGCAGCATGTTTTCCCCGCCGGCGTCGGCTGGACGGGGCTTTATCAAGGAGAGGGCGGCGGATGGGTCTCATCCGTCTGTTCGGAGTTCAAGACCTTCGTTGACCAGTTAAAACACTGAAAATTCGCATTTATTTATGAACGACCTGCTCCCGATCGGGGGCCAAGGAGATACCCATGACGCTGAACACAAAGCGCCGGGCCCTGACGGGTGCCGGCATCGGACTTGCCATGTCCGTTGCAGCAGCAGCACTGTTTTTCGACCTCCCCACCAGCCGCGATGCAACGGCCGCTTCCACGCCGGCCGAAACACCTGCAATCCCGGTCACCGTCGCCAAGGTGGAAAGCCGCGACGTGATGCGCTGGGAAGAGTTTTCCGGCCGTCTCGAAGCCGTTGACCGGGTGCAGATCCGCTCCCGCGTCGCCGGCCAGATCAAGGCCGTGCATTTCCGCGAAGGCGCGCTGGTGAAGGAAGGCGATCCTCTCTTCACCATCGACCCGGCCCCTTATCAGGCCGCTGTTGCGGGTGCTGAAGGCCAGGTCGCTTCCGCCGAAGCCAAGGTCAGCCTTGCCAAAACGGAACTCGACCGTGGCCGCAGGCTTTCCGATAACCGCACCATCTCCCAGAGCGATCTCGACCAGCGGCAAAGCTCGTTTGCGGATGCCGAAGCCCAGCTTCGCGCCGCCCGCGCAGCACTGACCACGGCTCAGCTCGATCTCGGTTATACCGAAATCCTCGCCCCGGTATCCGGTCGCGTCGGCCGCATCGAAATCACCGCCGGCAACCTCGTCGCCGCCGGCTCGACCTCGCCGGCGCTGACGACACTGGTATCGGTCAACCCGATCTATGCAAGCTTCAACGCCAGCGAAGGCGTGGTGGCCAAAGCGCTTGCCGAACTGCCGCAGACGGACGGCGCCCTGCCCGCTCTCGAACAGATCCCGGTGGAAATCGGCACGCTTTCGGATGAGGGCACGCCGATCAAGGGCACGCTGCATCTGATCGACAACCAGGTGGATTCGGCAAGCGGCACCATCGGTGTCCGCGCCGTCTTCGAAAATCCGGACGGCAGGCTCATTCCCGGCCAGTTCGTGCGGGTGCGCATGGGCGAACCGAAGCCGGAAAACCGCATCGTCATCAGCGACCGGGCCATCGGCACGGATCAGGACAAGCGCTTCGTCTTCGTGGTCGATGCCGAAAACAAGGTGAGCTACCGCCAGATCAAGCCGGGCGCACCGGCCGATGGCCAGCGCATCATCGAAAGCGGCCTTGCCGCCGGTGATACGATCGTCGTCAACGGCCTGCAGCGCATTCGTCCCGGCGCCACCGTCGCACCGCAGGCGGAAGACAAGGTTGCTGCTTCGCAGTAACCCGCCTCTTTGATCAGTAAGCGTCCCGCCTCCCGCGAGACGCCCCTTCAGACAGAACCGGCCTTCACCGGCGGCAGAATTGCCGCCGGAACGGCCTTCGCATTCCCAAAGACCCGGAGAGGGACTGGATATGAATATTTCCAGATTTTTTGTCGACCGGCCGGTATTCGCTGCCGTGCTTTCGGTCCTGATTGTGGTGGCAGGCCTACTCGGCATGCGCGCCCTGCCGATTTCGGAATATCCCGAAGTCGTTCCGCCATCCGTCGTCGTGCGCGCCACCTATCCCGGTGCGAACCCGACCGTTATCGCCGAAACCGTCGCGACACCGCTGGAAGAACAGATCAACGGCGTCGAGGACATGCTCTATATGGGCAGCCAGGCGACGTCCGACGGCGTGCTGACGCTGACCGTGACCTTCAAGCTCGGCACCGATCCTGACAAGGCGCAGCAGCTGGTGCAGAACCGCGTGTCGCAGGCCGAACCGCGCCTGCCGGCGGAAGTGCGCGCACTCGGCATCACCACCGTCAAGAGCTCGCCCGACTTCATCATGGTCGTCAACCTCGTCTCGAAGACCGACGCCTATGACATCACCTATCTGCGCAACTATGCGACGCTGAACGTCAAGGACCGGCTTGCCCGCATCGAAGGTGTCGGCCAGGTGCAGGTCTTCGGCGCAGGCGACTATTCCATGCGCGTCTGGCTCGACCCGCAGAAGGTGGCCGAGCATGATCTGGCAGCCAGCGACGTTTCCGACGCCATCCGCCAGCAGAATGTGCAGGCAGCAGCCGGCGTCATCGGCGCCTCGCCAAGCCCCAATGGCGTCGACCTGCAACTCAACGTCAATGCGCAGGGCCGTCTGACGACGCCGGAGGAATTCGGCAACATCATCGTCAAGAGCGGCGCAAACGGTGAAATCACCCGCCTGCGCGATGTCGCCCGCATCGAACTCGGTGCGGCCGATTACACGCTGCGCTCGCTGCTCGACGGCGAACCCGCCGTGGCTGTCGCGGTGCTTCAGGCCCCCGGCTCCAACGCCATTGAAATCGCCGACAATGTCCGCGCCACGATGGACAATCTGCAATTGGCAATGCCCGATGGCGTGAAATACGAGATCGTCTACGACACGACGAAATTCGTGCGCTCCTCCATCGAAAAGGTTGTCGATACACTCCTCGAGGCCGTTGGCCTCGTGGTGCTCGTCGTCATCCTCTTCCTGCAGACCTGGCGCGCCTCGATCATTCCGCTGATCGCCGTTCCGGTCTCGATCATCGGCACCTTCGCCGTCATGTATGCCTTCGGTTTCTCCATCAACGCGTTGACCCTGTTCGGTCTCGTGCTCGCCATCGGCATCGTGGTGGATGACGCCATCGTTGTCGTCGAAAACGTCGAGCGAAATATCGAAAACGGGCTCTCGCCGCGTGACGCCACCTATAAGGCGATGCGCGAAGTCTCCGGCCCGATCATCGCGATTGCGCTGGTTCTGGTCGCGGTCTTCGTGCCGCTTGCCTTCATCTCCGGCCTGTCCGGCCAGTTCTACCGGCAGTTCGCACTGACCATTGCCATCTCCACCGTCATTTCAGCCATCAACTCGCTGACGCTGTCGCCCGCTCTTGCAGCCTTGCTGCTGAAGGAACACGGCGCACCGAAAGACTGGCTGACCCGCTTCATGGATAAAATCCTCGGCTGGTTCTTCCGCGGCTTCAACCGCGCCTTCGGTGCGGCCTCCAACGGCTACGGCAAGACCGTGGGCGGGCTGGTGACGCGCAAGAGCCTTGTCATGATGGTCTATATGGCGCTGGTGGCCGCCACCTACGGCATGTTCACCACCGTCCCGAGCGGCTTCGTGCCGGCGCAGGACAAGCAGTACCTGATCGGCTTCGCCCAGCTTCCGGACGGCGCAACGCTTGACCGCACGGAAAGCGTCATCAAGCGGATGAGCGACATCGCGCTCGAAACACCTGGCGTCAGCCACGCCATCGCCTTCCCGGGCCTGTCGATCAACGGCTTCACCATCGGCTCCAATTCCGGTATCGTCTTTGCGGTTCTCGATGACTTCGAAAAGCGCAAGACACCGGAACTGTCCGGCGGCGCCATCGCCATGCAGCTGAACCAGAAATATGCGGGCATTCAAGATGCCTTCATCGCCATGTTCCCGCCGCCGCCGGTCAACGGTCTCGGCCAGACGGGCGGCTTCAAGCTGCAGATCGAAGACCGCGCCGGCTACGGCTATCAGACGCTGGATGAAGCGACGAAGGCCGTGATCGGCAAGGCCTATCAAACGCCGGAACTCGCGGGCATCTTCTCCAGCTACCAGATCAACGTGCCGCAGCTCTTCGCCGATCTCGACCGCGCCAAGGCGGAACAGCTGGGCGTTTCCGTCAGCGACGTCTTCCAGACGCTGCAGATCTATCTCGGCTCGCTCTATGTCAACGACTTCAATGCTTTCGGACGGACATACAGCGTGCGGGTTCAGGCGGATTCCCAGTTCCGCGCGCATGCCGAAGATATCGGTCGCCTGAAGGTTCGCTCCGCATCGGGCCAGATGATCCCGCTGTCGACGCTCTTGAAGGTAAATGCGACGACGGGGCCGGAGCGCACCAACCGTTATAACGGCTTCCTTGCGGCCGATATCAACGGCGGTCCGGCACCGGGCTTCTCCTCTGGACAGGCACAGGCGGCGATTGAAAAAATCCTTGCCGAAACCCTGCCCGCAGGCGTCGACTACGAATGGACGGACCTGACCTACCAGCAGATTCTGGCCGGCAATTCCAGCATCGTGGTTTTCCCCTTGGCGCTGCTGCTCGTCTATCTCGTGCTCGCCGCGCAATATGAAAGCCTCACCTTGCCGATTGCGATCATCCTGATCGTCCCGCTCGGTGTGCTTGCGGCCCTCACGGGCGTCTGGCTGACGGGAGGGGATAACAACATCTTTACGCAGATCGGCCTTGTCGTCCTTGTCGGTCTCTCGGCGAAAAACGCGATCCTGATCGTGGAATTCGCCCGGGAGCTGGAATTCGAAGGACGAACACCGCTTCAGGCGGCCATCGAGGCAAGCCGGCTTCGCCTGCGCCCGATCCTGATGACCTCGCTCGCCTTCATCATGGGCGTGGTGCCGCTGGTCGTCTCCACCGGTGCAGGTGCGGAAATGCGTGCGGCCATGGGTGTCGCGGTGTTCTCCGGCATGATCGGCGTAACGTTCTTCGGCATCTTCATGACACCGGTCTTCTACGTGCTGGTGCGCAGGCTGGCGGGCAATCGTCCGCTCATCCAGCACAAGCAGGAAGAACCGGCCAATTCGGACTACAAGCTCGAAAAGGCCGGCTGAGACCGCACTCCCATCCACCGCCACCTTCAAAGCAAGCCCGCCGCGCATCCCCCGATGCGCGGCGTTTTTTATGACACAAAACGTTCATGCGGGTTTTCTGAAATAGAATCAGTTTCAAATACTTACACGGCAACACTAGATAATTTAAGCCGCATCGGAGGCGTCAGAAATGCAATATATCCAGCCATATTGATGAACATCAAAAGAAACAATTCTATTTTATGCTTTGTATTTTGTGGTACTTTTAAAGAACAGGGTGATTCGGACTAAATGATTTAGTTCAGGGGCGACATGATGGAGCAGGACTATGAAAACTGGGCAACGACCGTTGCCTATTCGATAGTGATGCATGAGGGTCTCGATCTCGCGCTTGCCGCGCAGAATCTCGACAGAGGCAAGACCCGAAATAATCGCGAGCGGCTGATGGAAGCCATTCGCACATCGTTGCTTGAAGCGCGCTCGCGCAGCCACATGACGGTGGCGCAACGGGTTTAATCCGGCCTTTTGGCGCCTTTATGCGGCACACCACGCCGCAACGCGATCAGGCCGGCAGCAGGTCGGTCCGCACCGCCGCCTTCAGCGGCAGATGATCCGAGGCGATGCGCGCCAGCGCGCTGTCATGCGCCTCCACCTGCTCGATCAGTCCTTCACGATTGGCGATGATCCTGTCGAGCGCCAGCACCGGCAGGTTGGACGGAAAACTCGGCACCGCCGGCGGCAAAGCGCCAAAAGCATCCCGGAACGTATTGAGCGACGACCCGTTGCCGAGACGCCATTCGTTCAGGTCTCCCATGAGGATGGTCGCGCATTCGTTGCGTGCTTCGAGAAGGCTGATCAACGCTTTCGCCTGCTGGGCGCGGGAATGTCTGAGAAGCCCGAAATGGGCGGCGATGACCCGCAGCGTGCCGCCCCGCTTTAGATCCAGCTCCACGACGAGCGCGCCGCGCGGCTCCAGCCCCGGCAATTTCAGCGTATGCACATCCCTGACCGCGCCTTCCTTGAACAGCACGACATTGCCGTGCCAGCCATGCGCCTTCACGCCGGCCTGCACGGGCACGGGAATGAGGCCGCTTTCCCGCTCCAGCCGCGCGAGATCGAGCAGGCCGGTACGCTCGCCGAAACGGCTGTCCGCTTCCTGAAGGGCGATGATGTCAGCGCCGATTTCCTGAATGACGCGGCTGGTGCGATCGGGATCGAACTTGCGGTCGCGGCCGACACATTTATGCACATTGTAGGAGGCGATGACGGGGAAGGAATGATCTTTCGTCGCTGGCGCCGCATTCTGGCGCTGGCGGCGGTCGCGCAGCGACTGCATGACGAAGGCGGACAGGCTGGTGTTTTTCGTCAAAGCCGTTTTTTCATCATCCAGCAAACCGTTCTTTTTCACGCGTCGATGCCTCCGGTCTCGCGCAGCGCCCTGCCGGACGCACCGCACTCTAAAGATAAGGCGAAGCGAGCCACAGGACACGCTCCACAAAGCGGACAACGAATGGCCGCGCATTCAGTTCGCTGAGCCGCACGGGCAAGGCGGTTGCCCGTGCATCCCGGATGCGTTCGCCGATTGTCGCGGCGAATTCCTCATCCATAACTTCGAGATCGATCTCAAAGTTCAATCGCAGCGAACGCGGATCGAGATTGGAAGAGCCAATGTAGCTCCAGCGCCCGTCGATCACCAGAAGCTTGGAGTGATTGAAAGCCCCCGTCGCCCGCCAGATGCGGCAGTAATTCCTCAACATCTGGTCGAACTGCGCCGTCATCGCCCTGTCCACAAGCACCAGATTGTTGCTTTTCGGCACGATGATATCCACTACGACTCCCCGCCTTGCTGCGGTAATGAGTGCCGAAATAAGCTCCCGATCGGGGAGAAAATAGGGCGACATGATGAGAATGGAGGAGCGCGCGACGGAAAACGCGCCCATCAGCATCTTGTGACTGGTCTCGATGCTTTTATCCGGCCCGGAGGAGCAGACGCGGGCAACGATCTGCGAACCCGGCACACCATCGGGAATGGCGATATCCCAGACGGGCGTGTCCAGCAGTTCCTTCGTCGTGAAACGCCAGTCCTCCGCCGCGATGGAGAAAAAATCCGATACGACCGGCCCGGTGATCTTGAAATGCGTATCGTGCGACTGGCTTTCGCCGCCGAATTCCTGGGTGAACCCCTCGCGGATATTCATGCCGCCGCTGAACGCGATGCGGCCGTCCACCACGAGGATCTTGCGGTGGGTGCGCAGATTGGCATAGGGCAGCCGCAGCCCCATGATGACATTGCCGTTGAAGACGTCGCAGACGATGCCCTTTTCCCTGAGCGTCGGCAGGATGCTCGGCACCGAATAACGCGCGCCCACCGCATCCACCAGCACCCGCACCTCCACGCCGCGGAACTTCGCCCTTTCGAGCGCCGCGACAAAGCGGGCGCCGATCCGGTCATTGTCGAAAATATATGTTTCGAGAATGATCGACCGCTTCGCCTCGTCGATGGCCCCCAGCATGGCGGCATAGGCGGCATCCCCCGTCACCAGCGGCTCTATGCCGTTGCCTGTCGTCAGCGCATGGCGCGTCACCCGGTCGCCCAGCGTCTTCATCGCCTCGAAACGGCGTCCGAAGCGCGCAGCGATCATGTCGCCGCTGGCATCCAGACGCGCCACGCGATCCATGATCTCGTCCTGCATGAAGGACCGCTGCTGCGTGATGTTGGACCGGCGAATGCGGTTGATGCCGGCAATGGCATAGATGACCGCGCCGACGACGGGCGACAGCACGATGACGCCGACCCAACCGAGCGCGGAGCGGACCTCCTCCTTCGTCATCGTGGCATGCACGGCCGCCACGCTTCCCATCAAAATCGAGAGAACGGCAAGGATATGCGGCCAATAGGCAATGACGAGATCGAGCATGGTACAACTATAGAGTACTTCGGCAATCTCGCAATGACAGGCAGGCAGCGCTGGCAGAGACAAAGAACCTGACCGCGCCATGCTTTTGCGGGACAGACCCTTGCGGGATTAACGGTGGAAACCGGCCTTGCGATATGTCATGAGAGCGCATCTTGATCTTTGGGCAGTGGCAGGGCGAGGTGCACTTGCGGGCTTTCTGCCTTGTTTGAAAGCAAGAAGGCCGTGATGCAGGAAAATACACAGGGCGCCGTCATCGTCATTTCCAGCCATGTCATGCGTGGCTCCGTCGGCAATCGCGCTGCAGTCTTTGCGCTGGAGACCCTCGGTTATCCCGTCTGGGCGGTGCCCACCATCGTCATGCCGTGGCATCCCGGCCACGGCCCTTCCACCCGGATGCGCTTTCAGGACGACGATTTCGACAAGGCGATGACCGACCTCGAAAACGCCAAATGGATCGGCGAGGTCAAGGCTGTTCTGACCGGTTATTTCGGTAGTGCGGCGCAGGTTCGCTCCACCGCACGGCTGATCCGCAATCTGAAGGAAAAGAACCCGTCGCTGATTTACGCCTGCGATCCGGTCATGGGCGATCTGGGCGGGCTTTACATTCCGCTCGAGACCGCGGAAGCCATCCGCGATCACCTCATCCCGCTTGCCACTGTCGCCACGCCGAACCGTTATGAACTCGCCTGGATGAGCGGCGCGGAGCTCGAGACCAACAATGCCATCATGGATGCCGCGCTTGCGCTGGGCCCGCCGAAAATGCTGGTCACCTCGGCCGTGCCGATGATGACGGGCGGCACCGGCAATCTTTATCTCAGCGGCCGCCACGCGCTGCTTGCCGAACATCGTGCCATTGAGAATGCGCCGAACGGTCTCGGCGACCTGATGTCGGCGCTGTTCCTCGCCCGCCTGCTGGAAGGCATGGATGACGAAAAGGCGCTGCAGCTCGCGACCGCCAGCGTGTTCGAAATTCTGGCCCGCACCAAAAAACGCGAGATGAACGAACTGACGCTGGAGACGGACTCTTCCAGCCTCTCCACACCCATGGCGATGGTGCAGATGCGTCATCTCTTGCATCCTTCGCGCAGCAAGCGCAAATAGCGGCTAGAGCATTTCCAGGAAAAGTGGCCCTCGGTTTTCCGTCCGGAAATGCGACAAACAAGGAGTTGGAGCGATTTCGCGGTTCGAAGAAAAGCGAAAATGCTCCAAAGGATTGGTCTTCAACGCACCGAGTTCTTTTCTTGATCTCGGTCCAACCACAACGGTACTGCGATAGATGAAAGATTTTCCGGAAAACCTTCTCAACGGCTACAAGAACTTCATGAACGGTCGCTATGTCGACGAGCGCGAAAGATACCGCGTTCTGGCCGACACCGGACAGAAGCCGCAGACCCTGTTCATTGCCTGTTGTGACTCCCGCTCCGCGCCGGAAACCATTTTCGACTGCGGACCGGGAGAGCTTTTCGTCGTCCGCAACGTCGCCAACATGGTGCCGCCTTTCGAGCCCGATGGCCAGTACCACGCCACCTCGGCGGCTATCGAATATGCCGTACAGGTTCTGAAGGTGAAGGATATCGTCGTCATGGGCCACGGCCGCTGCGGCGGCATCCAGGCAGCGCTCGATCCCAATCTCGAGCCGCTGTCGCCCGGCGATTTCATCGGTAAATGGATGAACATGGTCAAGTCGGCCGCCTCGCAAATCCAGAGCAACGACGTGATGACAGCTTCCGAGCGGCAGACGGCGCTGGAACGCGTTTCCATCCGCAACTCCATCGCCAATCTGCGCGGCTTCCCTTTTGTGAAGGCGCAGGAGACGGCCGGTAAGGTGAAGCTGCACGGCGCATGGTTCGATATTTCGACCGGCGAATTGTGGGTGATGGACGGCAAGACGGGTGATTTCCGTCGCCCGGATCTGTGATTGGCAGGTAATAGCTACCGGCCAAATTCAACGCTCGTCACCCCGGACTAGATCCGGGGTCCAGCGCGATCAAGTCCTTGATCGCCAAAGACTCTTTCACGGCGCGGACGCGCCGTGACTGGATGCCGGATCAAGTCCGGCATGACGGAAGTGGGAATTCGCGCGTGGAAAGCAGCCTTATTGGCCGTCAATCGCCTTGCCGATGAACGCGATGGCCTGCTGGTAGACGCTTGCTGCGTTCCAGCCCTGGATGGCGGCGTAGTTTGCCTGTCCCTGCTGGTAGCCTGCACCGCGCTGCCAGCCATGGCCGACGAGGAAGTTCGCGGTGGAAGCCAGCGCATCGGCACGCGAACCGACGAGATCGATACGGCCGTCGCGGTCGAAATCCACGCCGTAACGCACGACGTTCAGCGGCAGGAACTGCGTCTGGCCGATTTCACCATGGGCCGCACCCTTGGCGTTGACGTTGAGCGAACCGCTGCCGACGAGCTTGAGGGCCGCGTAAAGCTGCTCGGTGAAATAATCCGAACGACGGCAATCGAAGGAGAGCGTCGCGACGGCGGAAAGCGTGTGCTGGTTGCCCATGAAGCCGCCAAAGCCGGTTTCCATGCCCCAGATGGCCAGAAGCGGACCGGCCGGCACGCCATAGGCGCGCTCGATGGAAGCAAAGAGAGAAGCGTTGTTCTTCTTCATGGTCTTGCCGCGCGAAATGATCGTCTGACCGCCGCGCTTCTGCATGAACTGTTCGAAGGAAAGCTTGAAGCTGTGCTGGCCGCGGTCTGCGCGGATCGTCGCCTGGTTGTAGGAGACGCCGGAGAAAGCACGGTCGAGCACCGAGGCGCTGACGCCGCGGCCCGCCGCTTCCTGCTTGAAGGCGCCGACCCAGGCATCGAAGCCCGCCGAAGTGTTACCGCATTGCGCAGCCATAACCGGCGTCGCTGCCAGAACCGAAACCATGGCCACACCAGCCAGAATTACCTTCATTGCCCGCATCAAAATCTGCCTTCGATATCCTTTGGGGAATTTTTCCCGAGAACCAAACCGTCAATACTGTATGATTCAGGTGCCAAAACTGTCTTTTGGCGGCCTAAATTGCCTTTCGGCAGCAAGGCCTGCAAATAAACTGGCCGTGATCGTCGCCAATTATGAAACCCGCCTGCCCCACACAGAACAGACGGGTTATACTTAACGAACCTTAAAAAATCGTATCGTGGATCAGGCAGCCGCCTTGCGGGGCTTGATGAAACCACGATTGATCAACAGTTCGGCGATCTGGACGGCGTTGAGAGCCGCACCCTTGCGCAGATTGTCGGAAACAACCCACAGGTTGAGGCCGTTTTCGACCGTCGCATCTTCGCGGATACGCGAGATATAGGTCGCATCCTCACCGGCGGATTCAACCGGGGTGATGTAGCCGCCGTTTTCGCGCTTGTCGATCACGAGGCAACCCGGCGCTTCGCGCAGGATGTCGCGCGCCTGATCGGCGGTGATCTCGTTTTCGAACTCGATATTGACCGATTCCGAATGGCCGATGAAGACCGGAACGCGCACGGCCGTGCAGGTTACCTTGATCTTCGGATCGAGCATCTTCTTGGTTTCGGCCAGAACCTTCCACTCTTCCTTGGTGTAGCCGTCTTCCATGAAGACGTCGATATGCGGAATGACGTTGAAGGCGATGCGCTTGGTGAACTTCTTGGCTTCCACCGGATCAGCGACGAACACGGCGCGGGTCTGCTGGAACAGCTCGTCCATGCCTTCCTTGCCGGCGCCGGACACCGACTGGTAGGTGGAAACGACGACGCGCTTGATCTTGGCGAAGTCATGCAGCGGCTTCAGCGCGACGACGAGCTGTGCCGTGGAGCAATTGGGGTTGGCGATGATGTTCTTCTTGGTGAAGCCCGCAACTGCATCGGCATTGACTTCCGGAACGATCAGCGGAACGTCCTGGTCGTAGCGCCATGCGGACGAGTTGTCGATGACAACGCAGCCCTGCTGACCGATCTTCGGCGACCACTTCTTGGAAACATCGCCGCCGGCCGACATCAGGCAAATATCCGTGTCGGAAAAATCGTAGTTCTCGAGGTTCGAGACCTTCAGCGTGCGGTCGCCATAGGAGACTTCCGTGCCCTGCGAGCGGGCGGAAGCAAGCGGCACGACTTCATCGGCGGGGAAACCGCGTTCGGCCAAGATATTGAGCATTTCGCGACCGACGTTGCCGGTGGCGCCTGCAATTGCAACTTTGAAACCCATGATCAAGCTCTCTTTCTGTCTCTCCTCTTTTTGGTGAGGTGGGAACCCGCATCAGATCGCGGCTTCCTCAATCCCCAGCCAAACCGGGGAGAGAGCGGTGGCCAGAGACGTTAGACGGTTTTAATCGTCGTTTTGGCCGTAATTCGGGTAGAATGAGAAAGGCGCGGATCATCGCCGGCGGATTGTGCCGGTCCTTCCATGACGAACATGTCTGCAACATGCATGCGCAAGGTGATGCTCCTTCTTCGCGAGAAGCTATTAGAAGGTTTCTCGGTTGTGTCAAGAAAAAAGGCGCGTTTGGAGGCGTCTTGCGCAGGCCGTAAAATCGGCCTCGCGACATTTTCGGGACGCCTTGCATTAGACTAAAGTCATAATCCGAAAGCATCGCTCTTATTGCAGTTAATTTTCTGTCACTCTGACACTCCGCGCATTGCACCCTTATGGGGAGTCCGGAGGAGAGAGATGGGCTCGGCAATGCGCCAATTGGGACATCTGTGGAGGACAGACAATGGCAGATATTGCAGCCGTGAGCGGCGCCGCCCGTCCAATGACGGGTGAAGAGAAGAAGGTGATTTTCGCCTCTTCTCTCGGAACAGTCTTCGAATGGTACGATTTTTATCTGTACGGCTCGCTCGCGATCTATATCGGCGCGAACTTCTTCAGCCAATATCCGGAAACGACACGCAACATCTTTGCGCTGCTGGCCTTCGCCGCCGGCTTCCTCGTGCGCCCCTTCGGCGCGCTGGTATTCGGCCGTCTGGGCGACATTGTCGGCCGCAAATATACCTTCCTCATCACCATCCTCATCATGGGTGTGTCCACCTTCCTCGTCGGCGTGCTGCCCGGCGCATCGCAGATCGGCATTGCCGCTCCGATCATCCTGATCGTTCTGCGCATGCTGCAGGGCCTGGCGCTCGGCGGTGAATATGGCGGTGCGGCAACCTATGTTGCCGAACATGCACCGAACGGCCGCAGGGGCTATTACACCTCATGGATCCAGACGACGGCGACGCTTGGCCTGTTCCTGTCGCTGGTGGTCATTCTCGGCGTGCAGTTCGCACTCGGCAAGGAAGCCTTCGCTGCCTGGGGCTGGCGCATTCCCTTCCTCGTCTCCGTTCTGCTGCTCGGCGTATCGGTCTGGATTCGTCTGAAAATGAACGAATCTCCGGCCTTCAAGAAAATGAAGGAAGAAGGCAAGACATCCAAGGCGCCGCTCAGCGAAGCCTTCGGCCAGTGGAAGAACGCAAAGATCGCGCTCATCGCGCTTGTCGGCGCCGTCATCGGCCAGGCCGTTGTCTGGTATACGGGCCAGTTCTACGCGCTGTTCTTCCTGCAGAGCATCCTGAAGGTCGACGGCCAGTCCGCCAACATCATGGTGGCGGCAGCACTCATCCTCGGCACCAGCTTCTTCGTCATCTTCGGCTGGCTTTCCGACAAGATCGGCCGCAAGCCGATCATCATGGCCGGTCTCATCCTTGCCATGCTGACCTACTTCCCGCTGTTCAAGGCACTGACATGGGCCGGCAACCCGGCGCTGGCGCAAGCCCAGTCCACCGTTCGCGCCACCGTGACCGCAGCCCCCGGCGACTGCAAGTTCCAGTTCAACCCGACCGGCACGGCGAAATTCACCACATCCTGCGATATCGCCACCTCGTTCCTGACACGCAACTCCGTGCCTTACGACGTGGTTGCGGGCACAGCCGGCCAGCCGGCCACCGTGAAGATCGGCGATGCCACCATTACCAGCTATGACGCCGTCGCCGCCGGTGCGGATGCGGCAGCCAAGGACAAGGCCTTCCAGAAGCAGGTCAACATGGCGCTTCACGATGGCGGCTACCCGCTGGTGCGCGGCGCGGCGCAGGTGCCGGACGCGAAACTGGATGCCTTCATTGCCGCAAATCCGGAGCTTAACCTCAATGCGGAGGCCGTTCGCGCTGCCGACAAGAAAATGGTCGCGACCGATAAGCTGGTGGCGGACAAGCTGCTGACACCGGCAGAAGCCGCAGGTGCGGCGGAAATGGCCGTCTACACCGTAGCCGGCGGCGGCACCTTCTCCATGGTGGCCGATCCGGCCGCCGTGAACTGGGTCGTCATCATTGCGGTCCTGACCGTCCTCGTCATCTACGTAACGATGGTCTATGGCCCGATCGCCGCCCTGCTGGTCGAACTGTTCCCGACCCGCATCCGCTACTCCGGCATGTCGCTGCCATACCACATCGGTAACGGCTGGTTCGGCGGCCTTTTGCCCGCCACCGCCTTTGCGATGAGCGCGGCGAAGGGCGACATCTATTACGGCCTCTGGTACCCGATCATCTTCGCGGGCATCACGCTGGTCGTCGGCCTGCTGTTCCTGCCGGAAACCAAGGATCGCGATATCCACGCCATGGATTGAGCCATACCCTGTTCGACATTTTCGGAACCCGGCGCTGGAGCGCCGGGTTCTTTTATTGCGCGATACGTCCGCATATCGAACAAGACTGTCGCAGCGGGCTGTCATTCCGTCGCAGGCAAGACAAAATCAATATGGAGACAAAGCCCCCCTGAATAGGTTATGACCCCCCTATATTATCAGGCAGAGGGAGAGCCATTTTGAGAATCGGGACACCTAAGGAATTATATGAGGGCGAGGCGCGCGTCGGCATGACGCCCGACAGCGCCCAGGCATTGCAGAAACTCGGATATGATTGCATTCTTGAAACCGGTGCAGGCAAGGCGGCGGGTTTTTCCGACGACGCCTATCGCGCAGCCGGTGTGACGATCGTCGACAGCGCCGATGCGCTTTACGCCGGTTCCGATATCATCGCCAAGGTTCGTCCGCCGGAAACGTCGGAGATTGATCGCCTGTCTTCGGACAAGACGCTGATCTCGTTCTTCTATCCCGCCCAGAACAAGGACCTTCTGGAGCAGGCGAAGGAAAAGGGCGCAAGTGTCATCGCCATGGACATGGTGCCGCGCATTTCCCGTGCCCAGAAGATGGACGCCCTGTCCTCCATGGCCAATATCGCCGGTTATCGCGCGGTCATCGAGGCCGGCAATAATTTCGGCCGCTTCTTCACCGGCCAGGTCACCGCCGCCGGCAAGGTGCCGCCCGCCAAGGTGCTGGTCATCGGCGCAGGCGTCGCCGGTCTCGCCGCCATCGGCACGGCCACATCGCTCGGCGCCATCACCTATGCCTTCGACGTTCGCCCGGAAGTGGCCGAACAGATCGAATCCATGGGCGCCGAATTCGTCTATCTCGATTTCGCCGACCAGCAGCAGGATGGCGCGGCCACCGGCGGTTATGCCGCCCCCTCCTCGCCGGAATTCCGCGAGAAGCAGCTCGAAAAATTCCGCGAACTCGCGCCGCAGATCGATATCGTCATTACCACGGCGCTCATTCCGGGCCGCGACGCCCCGAAACTGTGGCTCGCCGACATGGTGGCGATGATGAAGCCGGGTTCGGTCATCGTCGACCTGGCCGCCGAACGCGGCGGCAATTGCGACCTCACGGTTCCCGACAGCCGTGTCGTCTCAGAGAATGGCGTCATCGTCATCGGCTATACGGATTTCCCGAGCCGTATGGCCACGCAGGCCTCGACGCTCTATTCCACCAACATCCGCCACATGATGACCGATCTGACGCCTGCAAAGGACGGCAAGCCGGTTCACAACATGGAAGACGACGTCATCCGCGGTGCGACGGTCACCTATCGGGGTGAAATCACTTATCCCCCGCCGCCGCCGAAAATTCAGGCGATTGCCGCGCAGAAGCCGAAGGAAAGAGCAAAAGAACTCACGCCTGAGGAAAAGCACGCCAAGGAACACGCGGACTTCAAGGCGCAGACGAAAAGCCAGGTCGGCCTGCTCGCCGTCGGTACGGCGATCCTGCTTCTGGTGGGCGCTTTCGCGCCGGCAAGCTTCATGAGCCACTTCATCGTTTTCGTGCTGGCCTGCTTCGTCGGTTTCCAGGTCATCTGGAACGTCAGCCACTCGCTGCACACGCCGCTGATGGCGGTGACGAACGCGATCTCCGGCATCGTCATCATCGGCGCATTGCTGCAGATCGGTTCCGGCAACTGGCTGGTGGTGATCCTCGCCTCGCTTTCCGTCCTGATCGCGACGATCAACATCGTCGGCGGTTTCCTCGTGACACGGCGCATGCTCGCCATGTTCCAGAAGTCCTGAGCCGTGTAGGGGACATTCAATGACCATTGGTATCGTTTCCGCGGCCTATGTTGCCGCAGCCGTTCTTTTCATCCTTTCACTTGGTGGCCTTTCCGGACAGGAAAGCGCCAAACGCGCCGTCTGGTACGGCATTGTCGGCATGGGTCTCGCCATCGTCGCCACCGTCTTCGGCCCTGAGATCAGCAAGGGCGTCGGGCAGTGGCTCGTGGTGCTGCTGATGCTGGCGGGCGGCTCCGTTCTCGGCTACTTCGTCGCAAGCCGCGTGCAGATGACCGAAATGCCGCAGCTTGTTGCAGCCCTTCACTCCTTCGTCGGCCTCGCCGCCGTCTTCATCGGCTTCAACGCCCATATCGAGGAAGCGCATGTCGCCTCGCTCGATGAGACCGCGCGTTCGCTGCTGACGGGCTTTTCCGCCATTCTCGCCCACAAGACGCCGGTGGAACTGGCGATCATGAAGGTCGAGGTCTTCCTTGGCGTCTTCATCGGTGCAGTCACCTTCACTGGCTCCGTCGTCGCCTTCGGCAAGCTTGCCGGCAAGGTGGACGGCAAGGCGAAGAAGCTGCCGGGCGGACATTTGCTCAATGCCGGCGCTGCGATCCTGTCGCTGGTGCTGCTCATCATGTATTGCAACGGCGCCGGCGCTTGGACGCTGGTGCTGATGACGCTTGCCGCCTTCTTCATCGGTTATCACCTGATCATGGGCATCGGCGGCGCCGACATGCCTGTCGTCGTTTCGATGCTGAACAGCTATTCCGGCTGGGCGGCCGCGGCAATCGGCTTCACGCTCGGCAACGATCTGCTGATCGTCACCGGTGCGCTGGTCGGCTCCTCGGGTGCCATCCTTTCCTACATTATGTGCAAGGCGATGAACCGCTCTTTCATCTCGGTCATCCTCGGCGGCTTCGGCGGCACGACGGGTCCGGCGATGGAAATCGAGGGCGAGCAGGTGGCGATCGACGCCGAAGGCGTGGCCGCAGCGCTGAATGACGCCGACAGCGTCATCATCGTTCCCGGCTACGGCATGGCGGTGGCGCAGGCGCAGGCCGCGGTCTCCGAACTGACCCGCAAGCTGCGCGCCGACGGAAAGACCGTGCGCTTCGCCATCCACCCGGTCGCAGGCCGTCTTCCCGGCCACATGAACGTGCTGCTGGCCGAGGCCAAGGTGCCTTACGACATCGTGCTGGAAATGGACGAGATCAACGACGACTTCCCCAATACCGACGTCGTCATCGTCATCGGCTCCAACGACATCGTCAATCCGGCCGCCCAGGACGATCCGAACTCGCCGATTGCGGGCATGCCGGTTCTGGAAGTGTGGAAGTCCAAACTGGTCATCGTCTCCAAGCGCGGCCAGGGCACGGGTTACTCCGGTATCGAGAACCCGCTGTTCTACAAGGACAATACCCGCATGTTCTACGGCGACGCCAAGAAGTCGATCAACGATCTTCTGCCGCTGATCAAGTAAATGAAAAGGGCGTTTCCGGGAGGCCGGAAACGCCCTTTCTATAGTCCGAGAGGAAAAACTCCCGCTGGATCAAAGCACCCGGTAACGCCGGTTGAAATACATCAGCGCCTCATCGCCTTCATTGATCTTCATATCCACAACCTCGCAGATCAGAATATCATGCGTGCCGCCGTCATGCGCCTCACGGATGCGGCAGTCGAAAGAGACAAGCGCGTCCTCCAGAACCGGCGCGCCGGTTTCAAGCACACCCCAGCTCCCGGCGGCGAAACGCTCTTCCGCCGGCGTCTTGCCGCCGAAAAGCGTGCTCAGCACCTCGTGATGGGCGGCGAGCGTGTTGACGCAGACGACGCCATTGGCCTTCACCACCCTGTAAGCGGAAGAATTGCGGTTGAGGCAGATAAGAAGGGTGGGCGGATTGTCGGAAACGCTGCAAACCGCCGTCGCTGCAAAGCCTGCACGGCCTGCCGCCCCGTCCGTGGTGACGATATTGACCGCCGCACCGAGCCGCGCCATGGCGTTTCTATAATCGAGGCTGCGCTGCTGTGCAGTCTTCGTCTCCATTTCCGCTTCCTTTTCAAGAGACATCATCTGCATCTAACCCATCCTTCCTTAACAGGCCATCAAGCCAGCACACAGGCGTCTTCGAAGCCAAGGCGGGGCAACCGTCCGAAAAGCTTCGACGGATCGCCATAGCCGAGATTGATCAGGAAATTGGACTTCCACGTCGTGCCTGCGAAAAACGCCGCATCCACCTTGCCTTTGTCGAAACCGGACATCGCCCCGGTATCAAGTCCCAACGAGCGGGCTGCTAGGATGAGATAACCCGCCTGCAAAGTGGCATTGCGGAAGGCCGTTTCCTCGGCCACGGCCGGGCTGGAGGTGAACCACGAACGGGCATCGGCATGCGGAAACAGCATCGGCAGTTTCTCGTAAAATTCGCGGTCGATGGCGGCAATCACGGTGACGGGTGCTGCCATCGTCTTTTCGAGATTGCCCGACGAAAGCGCTGGCCGCAGTTTTTCTTTCGCTTCCTGGCTGCGCACGAACACGAAACGTCCCGGCGAGCAATTGGCTGAGGTCGGACCCATCTTCGTCAGATCGTAAAGCTCTCTCAGCGTCTCGTCGCCGACCGGCTTGTCAGCCCAGCCATTGTGGGTGCGCGCCGCGGTGAAAAGTGCTGCAAGTGCCTTGTCGTCGAGTGCTGTCGTCATTGTCCTAAAAATCCCGTCAGAATGTTCGTGTTGCCGGTAGCAGAAACTGCAAAAGCCGGGCATTGAAAAGGTCAGCTTCAGTAATATTGACCGCATGCGCCCCGAAATCGAGAAGGCAGAGTTCCCCCTGCGGCAAACCCTCAGCGAGACGCACGGAGCGGGTGTAGGGCACCAGGAGATCGTCTTTCGTGCCCACCACCAGAACCGGATTGCCGATCTCGCCGAGGCGACTATCGACGTCAAAGGCCCTCAGTGCCGCGATGCGCCGAAGCACATTCCCCTTGCCCTGAAAATGCGCGACGCCATGGGCATCGTCCCGCGCCAGCCGCTCCTGATGTTCCGACATCCAGGCGGCCGGATAAAGAAACAGCGGCTGGGCTTTCACGAAAGCCTCAACGCCGGATTTCTCCAGAAGCTCGATCCGCACATCAAAGCAGCGCCCGGAATGCGGATCCGCCTTGCTCCAGGCATTGATCAGAACGAGCCTGTCGATAAGGCCGGGCTGGCGCAGCGCGATATCGAGGCCGATCAGACCGCCAAGCGCATGACCCATGAAGTGGAATTTCTCGAGGTTCAGCGCCGAGACGATTTCCAGCACATCATCCGCCATCGCCGATATGCCGCCATCCAGCGGCACCTCGCCGCCGGTCCTGCCGGTTCCGCGATGATCGTAGGTGACAATCCGGAAATGATCGGCAAGGGCTTCGATCTGCGGCGTCCAATAGGCGCCCGATCCGCCCAGCCCCGATGACAGCAGGATGGTGGGCGCCTCAGGATCAGTCCGGCCATGAACCTCGAAATGCATCATCTGCCGTTTCGCCCTATTTGCCGATATGGGCGACGGTGGCGATTTCCACCAGCGCGTCTGGCTTTACGAGGCCGCACTGGATGCAATAACGCGCCGGCTTGTCGCCGGGGAAATATTCGGCATAGACCGTGTTGACGGCCTGGTAATTCGCCCAGTCGGTGATGAAGATATGGTTCATCGTCACGTCCTCCATCGTGCCGCCGGCGGTTTCGATGACGGACTTGATGGTTTCGAGAACATGGCGGGTCTGGGCGCTCGCATCGCCCACATGCACGACATTATTGTCCTTGTCGAAGGGCAGCGTGCCGGAAACGTAAACCACGCCATCGGCAAGGGTTCCCGGCGAAAAGGGAGCGATGGGTTTGCTGGTGCCGGCGGGCACGACGATCTTCTTCGGCATTTCGTTCTCCTCTTGTGGTTGGATATCAAGCGCTGACGGGTGCGGCCTGCGAGATGACGCCGCAGAAATCATTGACGGTGGCGACCCAGCCGAAAAATTTCTCGACATTGTAGACCGTCGCCTGCTGGATATAGTCCGGGCCCAGATGATGCGTGGCATCCTCCAGCATGACCCCGAAATATTCGAGATGGAAGGCATCGCGCAGCGAGCTTTCCACGCAGACATTGGTGGCGATGCCGACAAAAACCAGATTGCGGATGCCGCGGGCGCGCAGCACGCTATCCATATTGGTATTGAAGAAACCGCTGTATCGCGTCTTAGGCACCAGAATATCGGCGGGCTGCGGCTGCAACTCGTCGACAATGGCGTAGTCCCAGGTGCCTTTGGCCAGCAACTGGCCCTGCAGTTCCGGGCGTTTGCGCATGGTCTTCAGCGCATTGGACTTGTGCCAGTTGGGCGAACCTGGCCCGCCCGCCTCGACGTAGTCCTTGTCCCAGCCATTCTGGAAATAGATGACCTGAACGCCTGCCGCCCGCGCCGCATCCAGCGTCTTCTTGATGTTGGCGATGGTGCCCTTGGCCCCGGAAATATCGAAACCGGCCAGATCGACATAACCGCCCTCGGTCGAATAGGCGTTCTGCATGTCGACCACGACAACGGCGGTCTCGCTGGGTTTCAGGGTGATCGGCTCCGGCCTTGCGGGAAGCGTCACACTTTCCGAACGGCTTTCCGGCCCCTTGTAACCCGCCACGACGGCTTCACTCATTCCGCAGCCTCCAGTGCAGCCTGAACATGCGCGCGGCTCTTCATCAGCGGCTGCACATATTTGCCGAATTTCTCGACGCCTTCGAGGAAGTCGTCGAAGGTCAGCATCACGCCGCCCGTTCCCGGCACTTCGCTCATCTCGTCCAGCATCGCCGCCACTTCCTCATAGGAGCCGATCAGCGTTCCCATGTTGATGTTGACCGCCGAGACGGGATTGGACATGTGGCGAACATTGGTGTCGGAGCCGGATTTGGTGTCGACAGCGCTTTGCAGGCCGAGCCACTTGATCGCATCCTCATCTGCACCGGCCTTATAGTGCTCCCATTTCGCCCAGGCATCTTCGGATTTTTCCTCGGCAAGGATCATGGTCAGCACGACGGACTTAACCTCGCGGCCGGTCTTTTCCGTTGCCGCCAGCAGCCGCTCATTGGTGGGTGCGAAGGCCTTCGGCGTATTGACGCCGACGCCGAAGCAGAAGCTGTAATCGGCGAACTTGGCCGAAAACGCCATGCCGGAATTGGAAGAGCCGGCGCAGATGAGTTTGACGTCGCCCTGCGGCACCGGCTTCATGCGGCAATCCTCCATCTGGAAGAACTTGCCCTTGTAGTCCGACTGGCCCTCCGTCAGCAATTCCTTGAGGACTGTCGTATATTCGCCGAGATATTCATAACGATCACCGAAATAATCGTCGCCCGGCCAGAGTCCCATCTGGCTATATTCCGGCCGCTGCCAGCCGGTAATAAGATTGATGCCGAAACGGCCGCCGGAAATGGAGTCGATGGTCGTCGCCATGCGGGCTACGATGGCCGGCGGCATGACCAGCGTTGCGGCCGTGCCGAACAGCTTGATCTTGGAGGTGACAGCGGCAAGGCCCGCCATCAGCGTGAAGGATTCCAGATTATAGTCCCAGAACTCGGTCTTGCCGCCAAAACCGCGCAGCTTGATCATCGAGAGCGCGAAGTCGAAACCATATTGCTCCGCCTTCAAAGTGATGGCCTTGTTCAGGTCGAAACTCGGTTTGTATTGCGGCGCGTTTTCTGACAGCAGCCAACCATTGTTCCCGATCGGGATAAAAACACCAACTTCCATCTTGCTGTTCCCTTTTTTGCATCAGGTGTCTCCTGACTTGGCAAAAGAGTAGCAGGTTCTGTGCCAGACCAAATAAAATAATTTTATCAAATGGATAAAATTTTGGAGGCGAATTATTTTTACCAAAAGATAAAAATTTTATCATTCGATAAAATTATTTGCCTGTTTATTCGGCAAATATCGAACGCAATCTGCGGGAAATGGGCGGCTCTTATATCGGTCGCGGAGCGTTGCGCGGCATCCCAAAACCTCCCTCCGTCATGCCGGCCTTGAGCCGGCATCCAGCCACGGCGCGTCTGCGCCGTGAGAGGAGCCTTTCGCGATCAAGGACTTGATCGCACTGGACCCCGGTTCAAGTCCGGGGTGACGGTGCAGGGATTTTACGACTCAATCGAACACACACGTGCCACGGGGCACGTCTGCGCGATGAGAACAAGAATCGCAAAGCTATGCCAAAATCTCAGGCGAGGCGTTGCCGCGCATAGGCATGCACGGCCCGGAAAGCGGCTTCCGCACCGGCGATGACCCGCTCTTCCTCTTCGACCGTCAGCGAAATCTCATCGAGAGCGGCGGTGAAAGTGCGCCAGTGCAGGCCGCGTCCTTCCGGGGCGCCGGCCAGATGGCGCGCGCCGAAGTCTTCATTCAGACCAAGCTTGGCCGCATCCTTCAGCAGGAAAGCAGCGCCCAGATTGGAGCCTTCAACCACATAAAGCCAACCCATGGCCTCCGGCAGATCGAACGGCATTTCACCGGTGAAGCGCGGCTCGGCGGTTTCGGGAATGGCAAGACCGAGATCGGCAAGGTCCTGCTCGATCATGGAGAGACGGCGGCGGCCCTTGAGATCAGGAAGCAGGCCATCGAGCGTCGCATTGGAAAAGAAGACATCGAGGTCACGATGAAAAAGATATTGCGTTTCCACGAATTTGCCGAAGTTCTCCCGGCTCTCGAACGGCTTCGATGCCATGATGAAGGCATCGAGATCGCCATGCGCGCCGCGCGTCGCAGCTTTCAGGCGCTTGACGCGGCTCTGCTCAATGTCTGCTACAGGCGCTGACGGCTCCGCAATGGTCATGATGATGGTCCCTTTATCCCTAATATTCAGATTGCTGATAAAAATCTTTACTCCAACAGTCAAATTTATTTTCGCATTTATCCGCTCGCCCTGCAAAGAGCATAAGCGCGCTGTCACCAAGGTAAAGCAGCCTTCCTCTCCCTGCACAACCCTTCCATCCCCACGCCTCGCAACGTTGCCCCGCAACGCACGCCGAAGCGAATTCCTCGCTTCCCTTCTTCCGAACAATCAAACTGCAATTACCTCTTTACAACTAACATGTCAGCGCGTTATCAATGCGCAATCACCTTCGAGGAGCATCTTACTTGACCCAGAAATTTGGCCTTTCGGCAGCCCTGACCACTCCTTTCAAAAAGGACGGAACGGTCGATATCGACGCCATGATCGCCCATGCCCGACGCTGCCTTGAAAATGGCTGCGACAGCGTGACACTCTTCGGCACCACGGGCGAAGGATGCTCCGTCGGCAGCCGTGAACGGCAGGTCATTCTCTCCCGCTTCATCGAGGCCGGCGTTGCGCCTTCCCGTCTGGTCACCGGCGTTCTGGTGGATTCCATCGAGGACGCCGCCGACCAGTCGGCCGAGGCCCTGAAGGCCGGCGCCCGCAATATTCTTCTCGCCCCGCCCTCCTATTTCAAGAATGTCAGCGATGACGGCCTGTTTGCCTGGTTCTCGGCGGTGTTCGAAAAGATCGGCAAGGGCGCTCGCGACATTCTCGTCTACAACATCCCTTCCGTGACCATGGTGACATTGTCGGTCGAGCTGGTTGGACGGCTGAAAAAGGCATTCCCCGGCATCGTCACCGGCGTCAAGGATTCCTCCGGCAACTGGAGCCATACCGAGCGTCTGCTGAAAGAACATGGCGATCTCGCCATCCTGATCGGCGATGAGCGCGATCTGGCGAAGGGTGTTCGCCTCGGCGGTCAGGGCGCGATCTCCGGCGTCGCCAATTTCCTGACACAGGAAGTCCGCGCCATGGCCGTCGACGGCAAGGACGACAAGCGCGTCGAAGATCTTGTTGTGGAACTTCTGAAATTCCCGGTTACACCAGCGGTCAAGGTGCTGGTATCACACACGACAGGGGAAAATATCTGGTCGGACGTGCGCGCACCGCTCGTCGCCATTTCACCGGAGGACCGGCGGCAGATCGAAGGCGCGTTCGATTCGCTGTTTCGCAGGCAGGCCGCCTGAACAGACCTTGAAAGGTTGAGCATGGAAGATACCGGCGAACAGACATTGCGGGAACGGGCGTATGAAAGCTTTACGCATCACCTTCTCTCGCGCGACGTTCGCCCGGGGCAGTTCATCTCGCAACGCCGCCTCGTGGAGTTGACGGGTCTGCCGCTGGGGGCGATCCGGGAGGCCATTCCGCGGCTGGAGGCGGAAGGCCTTATCAAGACCGTGCCGCAGCGGGGGTTGCAGGTCGCCCATATCGACCTCAATCTCATCCGCGAGGCGTTCCAGTTCCGCATCTTTCTCGAAAAGGAGGCTGTCGCGCTTTTTACCCGCTCGGCCTCCGACGAGGCAATCGCAAAGCTTTTAAAACAGCATCGCGACATTGCCGAAGCGGCTGAAAATGGCGGGGAATCGCCGGAACTGGACGAGCATGCGCAGCAGGTGGACTGGGGCATGCACGACGCCTTCATCGATGCGCTCGGCAACTCGATCATCTCGAACGCCTACCGGGTCAATTCCATCAAGATGCGCCTCATCAATCAGGAGCGCTTCCGCATCGCCGGCCACGTGAAGTCGGTGATGAAGGAACATCTCGCCATTCTCGAGGCCATCGAGAGGCGATCCGTCGAAGACGCCGTGGAGCGGCTGACCGCCCATATCCGCAACGCAAGGGACAGGGCGCTGGCGGTTTAGGGCAATTCCGGCAGGGACTGAAGAGGGTTCTGCGCCGGGATTGCAGGAAAATAAGCAACAAGCCGGGGTGAGGAGAATTTCCGGCTAATCTGGAGGAGAACTGACATGACGCATTCATTGCTCAACCCCACGCGTCGCGCCTTTCTGGCAGGCACGGCGGCGCTTGGCGGCGGCGCGATGCTCGGCATTCGCCCGGCATCGGCGGCGGTGAACTGGAAAAAACACGCCGGCACCACGCTTGAGGTCAATCTCGTCAAAAGCCCGCGCAGCGAAACGCTGATCAAATATCTCGGCGAATTCGAAGAGCTGACCGGCATCAAGGTCAATGCCGAAGCCACCCCGGAACAGCAGCAGCGCCAGAAGGTCGTGATCGAGCTTTCCTCCGGCAAACCGAGCTTCGATGTGGTGCATCTGAGCTACCACGTGCAGAAGCGCCAGTTCGAAAAGGGCAAGTGGCTGGCCGATATCAGCGGCTTCCTGAAGGACCCGTCGCTGACCGACCCTTCGCTTGCGGAGAAGGATTTTGCCGAGGCCGGTATGCTATTTGCCAAGGATAGCGACGGCGTGCTGCGCTCGCTGCCCTTCTCGGTGGACTACTGGATCGTCTACTGGAACAAGGAGCTCTTCGAAGCCAAGGGCCTGAAATACCCTGAGACCTTCGAGGAACTGGTGACGGCGGCGGAAAAGATCACCGATCCCGCAACCAACACCTATGGTTTCGTTGCCCGTGGCCTGAAGAACGCCAATACCCCGGTCTGGACCTCGCTGATGCTGGGTTACGGCGCAAAGCCCATCGGCGCGGATGGAAAGGTCAACACCGAGTCCAAGGAGGCGGTTGAAGCGGCCAAGCTCTATCAGCGCCTGATGACGAAAGCCGCTCCTCCCGGCGTCTCCGGCTTCAACTGGGCAGAAGCGCAGTCGGCCTTCCTCCAGGGCAAGATCGGCATGTGGTTCGATGGCGTCGGTTTTGCGCCGCCAATCGAAAACCCGGAAAAATCCCGCGTCGTCGGCAAGGTCGGTTACGGCGTCATGCCGAAGGGCCCGGCAACCCAGGCCGCCGGCACTTTCGGCGATGGTCTCGGTGTTGTCGAAGCCAGCAGCAAGAAGGAAGCCGCTTACCTCTTCTGCCAATGGGCGATTTCGCATGAAATGGGCGCGCGTCTGTTGCAGGCGGGTGCCGGCGTTCCATTCCGCCAGTCCATCCTCGAAGACCAGAAGGTGCGCGAAGGCGTGAAGATGCCGGCCGCCTGGCTGGATGCGGTCGTCGGTTCCGGCAAGGTCTCGCAGCTTGCGCTGCCCGTCATCATTCCGGTGACGGAATTCCGCGATATCTACGGCGTCGGCCTCACCAACATGATCGGCGGCGCGGATCCTGCCGCCGAACTCAAAAAGGCGACGGAACAGTTCGCACCCGTTCTGGCGCGTAGCGAGGGATAATGGCCTCCGTGAGCATCGAAAACACCAAAACAGGCGTCAGTCGTAAAGAAGGGAGCGGGCCGGCAAGGCTTGCTCCCAACTACTGGCCCTTCGTCATACCGGCACTTGTCGTCATTTCGGCGGTAATCGTTTTTCCATGGGTCTTTACCCTCTGGATGAGCGCGCATCGCTGGACGCTCGGACAGGAGCAGAGCTTTATCGGTTTCGAGAACTACATCCGGCTCGCCAGCGACGCCCGGTTCTGGGAATCGCTCTGGCACACGCTCATCTATACCGTGCTGTCGGTCGTCGCTCCGCTGTTCCTCGGAACATTGGCGGCGCTGGTTTTCGATGCGCAGTTTCCGCTGCGCGGTTTTCTGCGCGGCGTCTTCGTCATGCCGATGATGGCGACGCCGGTCGCCATCGCGCTCGTCTGGACCATGATGTTCCACCCGCAGCTCGGTGTCCTGAACTATCTGCTCTCCTTCATCGGCATCGGCCCGCTGGAATGGATCTACAACCAGTCCACCGTCATCCCCTCGCTGGTGCTGGTGGAAACCTGGCAATGGACGCCGCTGGTCATGCTGATCGTGCTCGGCGGGCTCGCCGCAGTGCCCCGCGAACCCTATGAAAGCGCCGAAATCGACGGCGCCAATGCCTGGCAGAAGTTTCGTTATCTCACCATGCCGATGATCGCGCCGTTTCTGATGATCGCTGTCATCATCCGCTCCATCGACGCCGTCAAAAGCTTCGATATCATCTATGCGATGACCCAGGGCGGACCCGGCACGGCATCGGAAACTATAAACATCTACCTCTACAATACGGCGTTTGCCTATTACGACATCGGTTACGGCTCAGCCATGGCCGTCGTCTTCTTCATCATCATCGTGGCGCTCTCCTTCGTGCTTCTGATGGTGCGCCAGCGCTCGCAATGGAACGAGATGGAGGAACACTGATGTCCGCAAAAATCCTGAAACGCAGAAATCTCGACCGGCTCGGCCTGTTCTTCGTGGCGCTGGTGATGATCTCGCCGGTCATCCTGTTCTTCATGTGGATGATCTCGCTGTCGCTGAAATATGAAATCGACAACGGCGCTTATCCGCCAATCCTGATCCCCGAACGTTTCGCCTGGTCGAACTATGTGAAGGTGTTCGAAGAGAACAATTTCTTCCTCTATTTCTGGAATTCGGTCCTCGTCACCGGTGCGGCCACTATTCTCGCGCTCGTCATCGGCGTGCCCGCCGGTTACGGCATCGCCCGGCTGAAGGCGGAAAAGTCGGCTGTGGTCATCATGATCGCCCGCATGACGCCCGGCCTCTCCTTCCTCATTCCGCTGTTCCTGCTGTTCCAATGGCTGAACCTGCTCGGCACGCTCTGGCCACAGATCATCATCCATCTGGTGGTGACGGTTCCGATCGTCGTCTGGATCATGATCGGTTATTTCGAGACCACGCCTAAAGAGCTGGAAGAGGCGGCAAGCATCGACGGCGCATCCTCCTGGCAGGTGTTCCGGCTGGTGGCGCTGCCGATTGCCAAGCCCGGCATCGTCGTCTCCTTCATCCTCGCGGTCATCTTCTCGTGGAACAACTTCGTCTTCGGCATCGTGCTGGCCAGCCGTGAAACCCGCACCCTGCCGGTCGCGGTCTACAACATGCTGTCCTTCGAACAGGTGAGCTGGGGTCCGCTTGCCGCCGCAGCTCTGATCGTGACGCTGCCGGTGCTGCTGCTGACCATGTTCGCACAGAAACAGATCGTGGCGGGTCTCACCGCCGGCGCCGTCAAGGGCGGCTGAACCAAACAAATCATAACGGGAACCTGCACATGGCACCGGTCAATATCCAAAATGTCCAGAAGCGCTTCGGCGCGGTCAACATCATCCACGGCATCGATATCGACATCAAGGATGGCGAATTCGTCGTGCTCGTCGGCCCTTCCGGCTGCGGCAAGTCCACCCTGCTGCGCATGATCGCCGGGCTGGAGGAGTTGAGCGACGGCGAAATCCACATCGGCGCACGCGAGGTCAGCCACCTGCCCGCCCGTGACCGCGACATCGCCATGGTGTTCCAGAACTACGCCCTTTATCCGCATATGACGGTCAAGGATAATATGGGCTTCGCGCTGAAGCTGAAGAAGGTGAGCGCCGAGGAAACCAAGGCCAAGGTCGACAGGGCCGCGGCCATTCTGGGGCTGGAAAAGCTGCTGGACCGCTATCCGCGCCAGCTTTCCGGCGGCCAGCGCCAGCGTGTCGCCATGGGCCGCGCGCTGGTGCGCGATCCGCAGGTGTTCCTGTTCGATGAGCCGCTTTCCAACCTCGACGCCAAGCTGCGCGTGCAGATGCGCGGCGAGATCAAGGCCATGCACCAGCGCATCGGCACCACCACCATCTATGTCACCCACGACCAGGTGGAAGCCATGACCATGGCCGACAAGATCGTGGTGCTGCATGATGGCGTCATCGAGCAGATCGGCGCGCCGCTGGAGCTTTACGACAATCCCGCCAACCTCTTCGTCGCCGGCTTCATCGGCTCGCCCGCGATGAATTTCATTCGCGGCCGGGTGGAGGAAGGTGTGTTCCGCACGGCGAAGGGCCTCAGCCTGCCGCTGCCCGCCAATGCCGATATCGGCAAGCTGGGCGGCCGTGACCTCGTCTACGGCGTGCGGCCGGAACATATCCGCGCCGCTGAGAGTGGCATTGAAGGCCGGGTCGAACTGGTCGAAGGCACCGGCTCGGAAATCTATGCCAAGCTGAATTGCAAGGGCGATGACATTGCCTGCCTGTTCCGCGAGCGCCTCAATGTCCGCTTCGGCGATACGATCCACATTGCCATCGATCCGGCAACCGTGCATCTGTTCGACAAGGACAGCGGCAAGCGTATCTGACAGGTGACAGGAGTGAACAGCATGGCAGACAAACAGGGCGGCAAGCATGTGCTCTGCGTGGGTGCCGCCGTGCTGGACACCCTGTTTCGTGTGCACGACATGCCGAAGGGCGAAGGCAAGGTCCTGCCCTATGAGATGCTGCAGATTGCCGAAGGCATGGCGTCGAGTGCTGCCTACGCCGTCCATCGCATGGGGGGCCGCGCCAGCCTCTGGGGCGCGGTGGGCGATGACGAAACCGGTACCCGCATCCTGGGCGATCTCAGTGAAAGCGGCATCGACACATCAGGCATGACGGTTGCACCCGGCGCACGCTCGGCCCTGTCGACAATCATCATCGATGACCGGGGAGAACGGCTGATCGTGCCTTTTTACGATCACCGGCTGCATGAGAAAAAACGCACCTGCACGCCGGAGGATATTGCTCCTTTCGATGCCATCCTGGTGGATGTGCGCTGGCCGGAACTGGCGCTCGATGTTCTGACTGTGGCACGCGCGCTTGGCAAACCGGCCATTCTGGATGGCGACGTTGCTCCGGTAGAGACGCTTGAAAAGCTCGCTCCCGCCGCAACCCATATCGTCTTTTCCGAACCCGCCGCCGCCCGGCTCACCGGACTTGAAACGGTGAAGGACATGCTGCCGATGCTGCATTCCCGCTACCCGCAGACCTTCATCGCCGTCACCGCCGGTCCACTAGGCTGCTGGTGGACGGAAGCCGGCGATCCCACGGTGCATTTCCAGACGACCATGCAGGTTAAGGCAGTCGATACCCTGGCGGCGGGCGATATTTTCCACGGCACGTTTGCACTTGCGATGGCTGAGCGCATGGAAAGCCGCGCGGCCATCCGCCTCTCCTCCGTTGCCGCCGCGCTGAAATGCACGATCTTCGGCGGCCGCATCGGCGCACCAACGAGCGAAGAGACGGAAGACGCGATGCGCCAATGGCTGGAGCGTGAAGGCGAACCCGCGCTGCGCGCCTCCTGAGCGCATCCATTGCCCGCATAAAACTATTCCATTTTTGCGATGCCGTTTCGCGGCGAAGTAGTCTAACGTCAAGTCAGAGCAAAGCTTTTCATGAAGCCGCGCCTTTTCCACCTTGAGCCCGTATTCCGCAAAAGTGATCGCCCGATGCATCAGACGACCCGCCCGAGACTGCGCGATATCGGTTTCCGGCCCGGCCATTTCGAGACCGGCCCGCTCAACGCCATCACCGATGTCGAAGGCGTGACCATCGGCCATTCGACCGTCATCGAAGGCGACACGATCCGCACGGGCGCAACCGCGATCCTGCCGCATGGCAGTAATCTCTTTCAAGACAAGGTGCCCGCCGCCTTCGCCGTCTATAACGGCTTCGGCAAATTTGCGGGTTCCACCCAGATCGAGGAACTCGGCGAACTCGAAACACCCATCATCCTCACCAATACGCTGGCAACTGGCCGGGCCATCGAGGCGATCAACCGCCATACGCTGGCACAGCCGGGCAATGAGAAAGTCGTCTCGATCAATGCCGTCGTTGGCGAAACCAACGATTCCCGCCTGAACGACATCCGTGCCGGCCGCCCGACCATCGAGGAAATTTCGGTCGCGCTGCAAAACGCGGCCACAGGCCCGGTGGCCGAGGGCGGCGTGGGTGCCGGAACCGGCACGGTGGCCTTCGGCATGAAAGGCGGCATCGGCACCGCATCCCGCATCGTCACCATCGCCGGAACGACCTATACGCTCGGCATTCTCGTGCAGTCCAACTACGGCGGCCATCTGCTGGTCTGCGGCAGTCCCTATGTCAGCCCTGACCACAAGGACAAGGACGGCTCGATCGTTATCATTGTGGCAACCGATGCGCCGCTCTCCTCCCGCAATCTAAAGCGTCTGGCCGCCAGAAGCTTCGGCGGGCTGGCACGCACGGGTGCCGCGCTCAGCAATGGTTCTGGCGATTACGCGCTGGCATTTTCCACCGATGAGCGGCTGCGCCGCACGCCCACGCGCCGAAAGGCCGTCGCAGACTATCCAGAACTTTCCAACGATGCGATTTCGCCGCTCTTCGAAGCCGCGATAGAGGCGACGGAGGAGGCGATCCTCAACTCGCTCTGCGCCGCAACCACGACAACCGGCTTTAATGCCGGCACCGGCAAGGCCTCCACGGTCGAGGCCATTTCCATCGACGCCCTTAAAACCCTTCTTTCAGCCTGACTTTTCCAGACGGAGTTTTCATGACTAGCCCATCCGGTCGCATCGTTTACGTCAACGGCGAATTCCTGCCCGAAGCGGACGCCCGCCTTTCCATCTTCGACCGCGGTTTCCTGTTCGGCGACGGCATCTATGAAGTCACCTCGGTTCTGGAAGGCAAGCTGATCGATAGCGACCTGCACATGGCCCGGCTGGAGCGCAGCGCCCGCGAAATCGACGTGACCCTGCCTGTCACGACCAAGGAAATCGTCGAGGCCGAGCGCCGCCTGATCGCAGACAACAATCTCGTCGAAGGCATGATCTATCTGCAGCTGACGCGAGGTGCTGAAGACCGCAACTTCCTGTTCTCCGCCGATCTGAAGCCAACGCTTGTCATGTTCACCCAGGCCAAGAAGCTGATCGGCACCCCGGTCGAAGAAGCCGGCATCGCCGTCAAATCCGTTCCCGACCAGCGCTGGGAACGCCGCGACATCAAGACCGTCTGCCTTCTGCCGCAGGTCATGGCAAAGCGCATCGCCAAGGCCGAAGGCTGTGACGAGGCGTGGATGATCGAGGATGGTTTCGTGACCGAAGGCGCTTCCTCCACCGCCTATATCATCACCGGCGACAAGAAGATCATCACCCGCGGCAACAGCAACAAGACCCTGCCCGGCTGCACCCGCCTCGCCGCCCTGCAACTGGCCAGGGAAGCCGGCTTCACGCTGGAAGAGCGGCCCTTCACGCTGGAAGAGGCGCTGAATGCCGACGAAGCCTGCCTGACCAGCGCCTCCAACTTCGTTGTCTCTGTAACGAAGATCGACGGCAAGCCGGTTGGCAATGGCAAGCCCGGCCCGCTCGTCAGCCGTCTGCGCGCGCTCTATCTGGAAAACGCCCGCCGCACCGCGATTTAAGCAAACATCAGCCTTCGAGAACCGCCCATATACGCTCGACAACGGGCCGGCGGTTCTCCTTGGAACGATAGAGCCGGATATCGACGGCAATATCGAAACTGTCATCGGCGGCACGCACCAGCGCGCCGCTGTCCAGCTCCTGCCGCATCAGGCTTTCCGGCACCCAGGCGACACCCCAGCCGGCCATCGCCATGGCTTTCAGCCCCACCGACATGCTGCCCTCATGCACCCGCTCGAATTGCGGCAGGCGCGCGCTCAGCAGATCGCGCAGCAACGGCCCGAAGAACGAAGCCTTTTCATAGTCCAGATAGGCGAATGGTTTTTTCGCATCTTGCTGAAGCGCGTGCAGCGGTGAACCGTCTTTTGCGGGCGCTGAAACGGGAATGATCTTTTCCGCACCGAGCACGCGAAACTCGAAAAGCTGCGCATCGAGCAGCATCGGCACTTCGTGATGGGCATAAGTCAGAAGGAAATCGCTCTGCCCGTCCACCAGCGAATTGAGATTTTCCTCCATGCTGCCGGAATCCGGCCGCAGAACCGAAAACAGCGGCCCGGCCTTCTCGTTCACCCGTTTCAGCCAATCCGGGAAGAAAGTGAAGGACAGGGTGTGCAGGGCCGTCAGCCGAACCGTCTTCGCATCCTCGCCATCCTCCTGCAACAGGGTGCGCCGGGCATGATAGAGCTGTTTCAGCGTCTCCTGTGCCACCGGCACGAACTTCACGCCCGCCTCGGTCAGCCGCGAGGGGTAGGAAGCACGATCGACCAGCGTGGCACCCACCCAGGCCTCCAGCTGCTTGATGCGTCGGCTGAAGGCGGATTGCGTCACATGCCGCTCATCCGCCGCTTTCGAGAAATTGAGCGTTCCGGCCAACGCCAGGAAATCCTCGAGCCATTTGACTTCCAAGGGCCTGTTCTCCCACAAAGATGTTGTCCCGGCCTGCCGGGAACATGGGTCTTTATTAGGAGCAATGGAACCTGATTGAAACCCACTAGAAACTTCGGACTGTGAGGAAACAGCCCGAGCCTCGCTCTCGTCATCCTTGGGCTTGTCCCAAGGATCTAAGCACGTCAACAAAATCAATCGCTTGCAGATCCTCGGCACAGGCCCGAGGATGACGTCGAATTTGTCGGGCGCGACGGGATCGGTTTCAGACCCCGTTAGCAGCTTCTGGAATACTCGATCATCCGCGCCCGGCTTGATACCAGCTCGATCCGGTCGTCACCCAGCCGGTTGAGGCAGACGCGCTTCGTCCACGGCCCATCGATGAGCGTGAAGAGGAAACGGCCATTACCGAGCGCCTTCAGAGGCATGCTCCGGCGCGTGGGGCCGATGCCCATCGTCAGAGAGGAACCGCTGATGATAAATTCCGCGCCCTCATCCGAGCGCCACGAGCCCGAAAGATCATCCGGCACCGCATGATCGCCGACCGGCAGGAAGCGGCGGGCGGCGTGGCCGGCGTCGCCGACAATGGCATCACCCTCTAGCCTGAGGCGCATCGGAGACGATGCGGAACGGGAGGAGACCCAGCCATCCGCATCCTCATAAAGCGTGTCGTCACCATCGATGAAGGTCGACGTACTGCCCTTGATTTCCAGCCACCACGGCCCGCTTTTGGTCACGTAAAGGCCTTCCGGCAAGCTGGCGGCCGGCTTGGGCAAAGGCAGGCCGGTGAGGGCCGCCATGCTTTCAAGTGCGATCTTGAAGCCGTTGGTATCCTCGCGGTTCGACACCACGACAAAACCCGTGCCATTTTCCGGATCGAGCAGAAAGTAAGTCTTGTAGCCCGGATGCGAACCGCCGTGACCGACGAAGCGCCTGTCTCCCAGATGCGACCAGCGCAGGCCGAGACCATATTCGCTCATTCGCCCATCGGCCAGCGAACGTTCGGCAGAGAGCCTGTTGAGAACACCCGCAAAGCTGCCCTCGCCCCGCATCAGCCCCTGCAACCAGCGGGTCAGCGCTTCGGCGCTGCCGGCAAGACTGCCCGAAGCGGAAATATGCAGACCGGCGGCCGAAAGCTGCCAGTTGTCTTCAGCCTTCCAGTAACCCGGCACCAACCCGTCGACAGGATCGTTCCAGACATCCGGCGCCTTCAGGAACACGCCGAAGGGACCGGCAATCTGCGTCTGCACGAAATCATCGAAACGGAAACCGCGACGCTCCAGCGCCGCTTCCACCAAACGGTAGCCCGTATTGGAATAGGAAACCTCGCTGCCGGCAGGGAAATTCAGCCGAGTGAGCCGCGACAGATAATCGAGAAGCGGGCCGGCCTTTGTCTCCGTGTAAACGGAAAGACCAAGCAGTGAGAGGCATTCCCGCGTATCCGGCAGCCCGCCACTCATATCCAGCGCCTGCCCCACCGTCACCTCGCGGAGCGGCGATTGCAGCTCCGGCAGATGTTTGCCGAGCGGATCGTCAAGCCCGATCAGATCGGAATGGGCAAGCACCATGGCGCAGAAAGCGTGTTTGGTGACGGAGGCATAACGCACCACGCTCTGCGGCGTGAAAGGTGCGAATGTCGAAAGGCTCTCGACACCGCCCGCATGGGCAAAGCGAATGCCATCGAGATCGAAACCAATGACCGCCCCGCCCGGCTCGTTGCCCGCCCATTGCGAGACGAAGCTCTCGGCAAGCGTTGAAGCGGCATTCCAGTCGAATTGCTGTGGCATGGTTCGGTCTCGTGTCTTGTCGTCTCTACAGAAAGCCTCGGCATCGCCGCTTGTTTCTTCTCCCCGAGGGGGAGAAGGTGGCCCGAAGGGTCGGATGAGGGGGCAACGGTAGAGATTTACGGGAAGCTTGCCCCCTCATCCCGCTGCCGCGGACTTCTCCCCCTCGGGGAGAAGAAACTCGTGGCACCCGCTCGATCCTTGGTAGCGGGGACTCAGGCCGGCTCTTCCAGCCGGATGCTCAGGCTGCGCAGCTCTTCCGTATGCGGATGTTTCGTGCGGCCTTCGCGCAGATCGCCAGCGCTCAGTTGCTCCACCATTTCGCCGTTCAGCATCACGCCAACCTGCGGGCACAGATGCGCGATGACCGCCAGATTGTGGCTGACGAGAATATAGGTGAGGTTGCGCACCGCGCGCAGGTCCTGCAACAGGTTCAGAATTTCCGCCTGCACCGAAACATCGAGCGCCGACGTCGGCTCGTCGAGCAGCAGCACCTGCGGATCGGCGATCAGCGCACGGGCAATGGCCACGCGCTGGCGCTGGCCGCCGGAAAGCTGGTGCGGGAAACGGAAGCGCACCGCCTGCGGCAACGCCACATCCGAGAGCGCCTGCTGGATGCGCTTTTCGATATTGTCCATGCCATGCACCAGCGGCAATTCGCTGAGAATGCGGTCGATGGTCTGGCGCGGATGCAGCGAGCCATAGGGGTCCTGAAACACCATCTGCACCTGCCGGAAGAATTCCGGCGTGCGCTTCAGCGGCGCATCCTTGCCGGCAAAGGCGATGCGGCCTTCCCAGCTTTCATTCAGGCCGGCCATGGCGCGCAGGATGGTGGACTTGCCCGAGCCGCTTTCGCCGACGATGCCGAAGCTGCCGCCCTTTTCCACCGAAAAGGACACGCCCTTTACCACTTCGCGGTCGCCGAACTTGATACGGAGATTATCGACGTCGATCATTGGCTGGACCACGCTGCATCACGGTTGAGAACGGGAAGACGCTCGCGCGGATGCGTCAGCGAGGGAATGCAGTTCAGCAGTCCCTGCGTGTAAGGATGCTGGGCTTTCAAAAGCTCGGAAGCCTTCAGTTCCTCCATCACCCGGCCTGAATACATGACAGCGACGCGGTCGCAGAAATGCGAAACGAGCGGCAGGTCGTGGCTGATGAGGATGAGGCCCATGCCGCGTTCCGATACCAGCTCCTCGATCAGCCGCAGGATTTCAGCCTGCACCGTGGCGTCAAGCGCGCTGGTCGGTTCGTCGGCGATCAGCAGTTCCGGATCGGGCGCGAGCATCATGGCGATCATCACGCGCTGGCCCATGCCGCCGGAAACCTCATGCGCATAGGATGAGGCAACCTGGCGCGGATTGCGGATCTTCACCTGATCGAGAAGCGCGATGGCCGCTTCCATGGCGGCACGCTTGCTGCCGCCCTTGTGGGTGCGCCAGGCTTCAGCCACCTGCGCGCCGATGGTCTTTACCGGGTTCAGCGAATATTTCGGGTCCTGCAGGATGAAGCCCGCCCGCTTGCCGCGGATCTGGCGCATCTGCCTTTCGCTGGCCGACAGCACGTCGATGCCGTCGAAGGCGAGCTTGTCGGCGCGGATATCCGCATTGGAGGGCAGAAGCTTCATCAGCGCCCGGGCCGTCAGGCTCTTGCCGGAACCGGATTCGCCGACGATGCCGAGCTTTTCGGTGCCGAGCTTCATGGAGACACCACGCACCGCCTCGAAACGGCTGGTGCGGGTCTGGAAAGCGATCTTCAGATTTTCGATTTCGACCAGCATGGCTCAATGTCCCTTCGGGTCGAGAACGTCGCGCAGGCCATCGCCTAGGAAGTTGAAGGCGAGCGAAACGAGGAAGATGGCGATGCCCGGAATGGTGGCGACCCACCATTGTTCGAAGATGAAGCGCTTGGCTGTCGCAATCATCGCTCCCCATTCCGGCGAAGGCGGCTGTGCACCCATGCCGAGGAAGCCGAGGCTGGCGGCGGTGATGATGATCGAGCTCATGTCGAGCGTGATACGCACGATAAGGCTCGGCACGCAGAGCGGCGCGATATGCCGGGCGATGATGCGCCAGGCGGAAGCACCGGTCAGCCTATAAGCCGCAACGAAATCGCTGCCGCGCACCGTCATGGTTTCGGCGCGCGCCAGACGCGCATAGGGCGGCCAGGCGGTGAGCGCGATGGCGAGAATGGCGCTTTCAACACCGGGCTTCAGCGCCGCAACGAAGGCGAGCGCCAGAATGAGACGCGGGAAAGCCAGGAACACATCCGTCACCCGCATCAGCACCGTATCGACAATGCCGCCGAAATAACCGGCGATGCAGCCGATGGCGAGGCCAATGGGTGCGACGAGAACGACGACGGCAATGACCATGCCGAGCGTGACGCGGCCGCCATAGAGAATGCGCGAGAGAATATCGCGACCGAGCTCATCCGTGCCGAACCAGTGTTCGGCGCTCGGAAACGCTAAGCGATTGCCGAGGTTCTGCGTCGCCGGATCGTAAGGGGCAAGCAGCGGCGCCAGCAGCGACAGCGCGATGAAGAGAACGATGATCGTAAGCCCGATCACCGCCAGCGGGTTGGACTTGAGGTTCAGCCAGATGCGATACCGGTTGCCCCAGGCAGCCTGTGTTCGCGAATGCGGCGTCTCATCCAGCGCCCAGTTTCTGAAATTAGCTAACATCATCGAACGCGAGGATCCATAACTCTGTAAAGCACGTCTGCGAGCAGGTTGAGGGCGACATAGATGAAGCCGATCAACAGGGTTGCTCCGACGACGGGGTTCATGTCCGCGTTCATGAGCGAGACGGTGAGATATTGGCCGAGACCCGGCCAGCTGAACACAGTTTCCGTCACCACCGCACCTTCGAGGAGGCCGGCATAGGTGAGTGCGAGAACCGTGATGAGCTGCACGGCGACCGTCGGGAAGGCATGGCCCCAGATCACGGTCATGGCCGAAAGCCCCTTGGCGCGGGCGGTGATGACATATTCGCCCTTCAGCGCGTCGATCATGAAGGCGCGCGTCATGCGGGTGATATAGGCCATGCTGAAATAGGCGAGAATGCAGACGGGCTGCACCATGTGGGCGATGGCGTCGTAAAAGGCGTCCCAGTCGCCGGCAAGCAGCGTGTCGACCGTCATCAGGCCGGTAACCTGCGTGATCATGCCGTCATAGATGATGTCCTGCCGGCCCGGTCCCGGCGCGACGCCAAGCGTTGCGTAAAACACGAGCAGCGAAATCAGCGCCAGCATGAAGACAGGTACTGAGTGACCGGCAAGGCAGACCACGCGGATGACCTGATCGGTCAGCTTGCCCTGCTTGACGGCCGCCCAGACACCGAGCGGAATGCCGATCAGCGCAGCAAGGATGAGAGCTGCGGTGGCAAGTTCGAAGGTGGCGGGGAAAACGCGCTTGATATCGATCCAGACCGGATTGCGGGTCAGGATCGAATTGCCGAAATCGCCATGCAGGACCTGCGAGACATAATGGAAGAACTGCACGACCAGCGGCTGGTCGAGACCCATTTCGGCCCGGACCCGCACGATGACGTCTTCGGGCGCGTTATCGCCGACCGCCGCGATGACGGGATCGACGGGCATGACGCGCCCGATCATGAAGGTGATGATCATCAAACCGAACAGCGTCAGAAGGACGCTGCCCAGTATCGACGATATGCTTTTAACGCGCTTGTTCAATGTCACGCTTTCTTCGCATCGTGGTAGGAATTGCCCTCGGAGAGAACGCCGAGTTCGAAGCCGGAAACACCGTTGCGGAAGGCTGCCGTCTTCGTGGTCTGGAACATGAAGACGAAGGGGCTGTTTTCCATGTGCTCGCGTTGCAGGGCTTCATAAAGCTCCACGCGCTTTGCAGGATCCTTCTCGTCACGCGCGGCTTCGGCCTTGGCGGCGAAGTCGTCGTTCTTGAAGCGCGAACGCCACAGGAAGGGCTTCGACTTGGCGTCGTCGCCATTGTCCTTGTTGATGTTGAAGACATCGGCGTTGGAATGCGGATCGAAATAATCCGTGCCCCATGCGGAAAGCGCCATCTGGTGCTCACGCGCGCGCATCTTGGTGAGAACCTGACGGTTTTCCGCCGACTGCAGGCGCACCTTGATGCCGATATCGGCAAGGTTTGCCTGAATGGCCTGCGCCAGATCCGGGTAAGGCTGGGCGGAATAGTGATCCATGCTGATCTCGAAACCATCGGCAAGACCAGCTTCCGCCATCAGCGCCTTGGCCTTTTCGACGTCGCGCTGGTACGGAATGTCGTTGACGGCACCGGGGAAGCCCTTCGGCTCGAAGCTCTGGTGGATTTCGTGCGTCAGCGGCACGATGTTTTCCTGCATGCCCTTGTAGTCCAGCGCCCACTTGATGGCCTGCCAGACCTGCGGCTTGGCGAGGTTCTCATTGCCCTGGTTAAGCGAGATCAGCACCAGCGAGGCAATGGACTTGCGCTCCAGTTCGATATTCGCATCGTCCTTGACAGTGCGCAGCTGTTCCGACGTCAGGTCGCGGGCAATGTCGATATCGCCCTTCTGCAGCATCAGCAGCTGGGAAGACGGATCGGTGACGTGGCGCAGGATGATGCGCTTGATATTGCCCTTGTAAGGACCGTTCGGATTGACGGTGAGCGCAACGCTTTCGCTCGGCTTCCAGGCCTGTAGCACGAAGTCGCCGGAGCCGGCGCTGTTCTTCTGCAGCCAGCCATTGCCGAGGTCTTCGCCGGAAGCATTGGCGAGAACCGCCTTCTTTTCGACGATCGCGCCGATATTGGCGGAGAGGCAATAAAGCAGGAAGGAGATGGCGGTCGGCTTTGCCGTCGTCAGCTTCACCGTCTTGTCATCAGTGGCAACGATGGTTGTCTCGGCATTGTCGGGCGTGAAGCCGAACTGGCTGATGATGAAGGCCGGGCTCTTGTTCATCTTGATGGCGCGCTGCAACGAGAAGGCGACGTCTTCCGCCGTGACCTTGGCGCCGCTCGCGAAGGTCGCCTCGTCACCGATCGTGAAGGTGAAGACCTTGCTGTCCGCATCGGCTTCCCAGGATTTCGCGATGACCGGATCGACCTTGGTCGAATCCTCACGGTTGGCGCGCACCAGCTTCTGATACATGTTGGAGATGATTTCACCGCCGACGGCTTCGAAACCTTCATGCGGGTCAAGGCTCGTCATATTGTCCAGCTGCTGCGCAACAACCAGAATATCCTTCGGCGTCGCGGCAAAGGCCGGAATGCGCGCATAAGAAAGGAACGGAACGGCAGCGCCGGCAATCAGCAGGTTGCGTCTTGAAATCATCGAAAATCCCCTTTCGGACCTTATTTTTCGGAAAACGGTATGGGTTTGCCCCAATCCAGTCATTTTTTTTATGTTTTCCCGCGATTACCACGAGCAAACGAGGCCCGACCAATTCCAAATTTGGCAGAGCCTATGCACGGATTGCATTTGCTCCCGCCTTGACCTTTCCTCTACCAATTCAGAAAACTCGTCCGCACGCGCGTCCGCGCAATCCCATTTCCGAAGGTGAATGACCATGACCGATCAAAAAACCGTACCCGTCTTCGACGGCCACAACGACGTGCTGCTGCGGTTATGGCGATCGGGCAATGTTTCCCCCGAAACGCTTCTCATCGAAGGGGATACCATCGGCCACATCGACCTGCCCCGCGCCAAGAAAGGCGGGCTGGCCGGTGGCCTCTGCGCCGCCTATGTGCCTTCGCCCAGCATGGACAAGGACGCCAACGGCGACTACCCGACGCCGACCGAGGCGGATGCGCTGAAGGCGACACTTGCCATGGCCGGCCTTTTGTTCCGGGCCGAAAAACAATCCGCAGGCGCGCTCAAGGTCTGCCGCACGGCCGCCGATATCCGCAACGCCATGGCAGAGGGCGCTTTCGCTTCCGTCTTCCATATCGAAGGTGCGGAGGCGATCGGCGCCGATCTGGATGCGCTCCACGTTCTCTACGAAGCGGGCCTGCGCACGCTCGGGCCGGTCTGGAGCCGCCCGAACATCTTCGCTTACGGCGTTCCCTTCCGTTTCCCCTCGACGCCGGATATCGGCCCCGGCCTCTCGGATGCCGGCAAGCGGCTGATAAAGACCTGCAACGAGTTGAAGATCATGGTCGACCTGTCGCACATGAACGAGCAGGGTTTCTGGGATATTGCCGGGATTTCCGACGCGCCGCTGGTGGCTTCGCATTCCAACGCCTATGCGCTGTGCAATCACAGCCGCAACCTGACGGACCGGCAGCTTGACGCCATCCGCGACACGGGCGGCCTCGCAGGCATCAATTTCGGCGTTCTGTTCCTGCGTCAGGACGGCGTGAAAAATCCGGACACCGATCTCAACGAACTCGTCCGCCACGTGGACTATATCGTCAACCGCATCGGCATCGATCACGTCGCTCTCGGTTCGGATTTCGACGGCACCACCATTCCCGCCGCCATGAAGGACGCAGCCGACCTGCAATTGCTGGTCGAAGCCCTGCGCAAGGGTGGTTATGACGACGAGGCGCTCGCCAAAATCTGCCACGGCAACTGGATCCGTGTGCTCGAAAAAACCTGGGGCGCGTGAGGCATATTGCAATTTATCTCCGGCGCAAAGCGCCGGAGATGTGAGCGGCAGGCCCTTAAGCCTTTGCCGCTTTTTTCTTGCCGGTCGCCCGGAAAGCCAGAAGCCCGGCGACGACACCAATCAGCGCCCATTTCATCGGCAGCACATCCGCCGTCTCGCTGCGGATCGGCAACACAGTCACGGTGCCCGGACGGGATTCATAACCCATCTGCCCTTTTGCCTTGGCCTCCGCGATCTGTTGCGGCGAAACGACCCATTCGGCGCCGCGCATCTTATCCACCGCCATGTATCCGCCGCCCGCCACAAGGGCGACGACGAACGAAACGACTATTCTTGTGGGCTTGTTCATTGGCATCTCCTTCAATCGAAAGGAGCGTGTAGTCGCATCAAACGGCACCACCAAGCAACCACAACGGTCAATTTGGCGTCATTCGGAACAATCCCGTCAATCATGCATTCCATAGTTGCATTTTCCGCCCCAAACCGGTGAAATTCACGCATGATCGGCCACAAACTTCACATCGACACTTCATGCTTTTCTGCTAATCACATTTCCTCAACCTAAACGAATTAGCGACACAATCCTGTGGTTCGCCAACAGGAACTGGCGCTGGGCAAAGTAAATGGCAGACAAGAGCGAAATTACACAAACCGATGTTACGGAATCTGCGGTTGAAAGCTTTTTTGCCAGAAACCGCCCCTATCTGACAGCGATCGCCATTACGCTGGTCTTCGTGATGATGACTTTCGCCATCTATCACCTGACCTCCGAAGTCCGCTATGACGACGTCATCGATGCGCTGACACAGACCTCGGCCTCGGCGGTGCTGCTCGCCATCGTTTTCACCGCGCTAAGCTTTCTGGCGCTGATATTCTACGACGCCAATGCCATCGAATATATCGGCCGCAAGCTGCCCTTTCCGCCCATGGCGGCAACTGCGTTTGCGGCCTATGCCATTGGCAATACCGCCGGTTTCGGCCCCTTGAGCGGCGGCGCCATCCGCTTTCGCGCCTATTCCCGGCTGGGTCTTTCACCCGGTGAAATCGCCCGCGTCATCGCCTTCGTCACGCTGTCCTTCGGGCTTGGGCTGCTTTCGGTCAGCGCCATCTCCACCTTCATCGTCGCACCGCGCATCGCCGCCATCATCGGCGTCGATGCCGTTATTCTCAGGGGTGCAGCGCTTGCCATAATCGCAATTCTCGTGGCGGCCGCCTATGTCGGGCGCAACGGGCGCGCCATCCGGCTCGGCGCATGGCGGCTTCGTCTCCCGGACAGCCGGACATCGTCGCGCCAGTTCCTGGTCTCCGCTTTCGATATCGCCGCCTCCGCCTCCGTGCTTTATGTCCTGCTGCCCGACACGCATCTCGGCTGGCCGACATTTTTCGCCATCTACGCCACCGCCGTCGGCCTCGGCGTGCTCAGCCATGTGCCCGCCGGCCTTGGCGTCTTCGAAACCGTCATGGTTGCGGGACTTGGCAACGCCATCAGCGTCGATCAGCTGCTCGGAAGCCTCGTTCTCTACCGCGTGATCTATCACGTGCTGCCGCTGGTGGTGGCCATCCTGGTCATGCTCGTCTCGGAGATGAAGCAGTTCGCGGCAAAGCCTGTTGTCTCCGATATCAGCCAGCTTGCCGTCAGGCTCGCACCGCCGCTGCTGTCGACCTTCGCGATGATCCTCGGCACCATGCTGATCTTCTCGAGTGTGACGCCGACACCGGACAGCAATCTGGATTTCCTCTCCAATTTCGTACCGCTTCCCATCGTCGAGGCGGCGCATTTTCTCACGAGCATTCTCGGCCTCGTGCTTGTCGTCGCCTCGCGGGGCCTCGGGCAGCGGCTGGACGGCGCCTGGTGGATTGCGCTGGTCGCCGCCTCGCTGGCGCTGGTCCTCTCGCTCCTTAAGGCCATCGCCGTGTTCGAAGCCGCCATCCTCGGCGTCTTCATTGCGGCCCTCTCCGTCAATATGCGCAGCTTCAACCGCCATGCCTCGCTGGTGAAACAGGCGCTGGGCCCAAGCTGGCTCGCCGCCATGGCCGTCATCATTGCAGGCGCGGCGACAATCCTGCTCTTCGTTTATCGCGATACGGATTACAGCCAGACATTATGGTGGCAGTTCGAATTCTCCGAGGAAGCGCCGCGCGGATTGCGCGCCCTTCTCGGCCTTGTTCTTGCCTCCTCCACCATCGCCATCTTCAGCCTGATGCGGCCGGTGGCCTTCAGGCCGGACGCCATCAAGGCCGACGACGTCACGAGTGCGACCGGCATCGTCATGAAACAGGATGCGGCCGACGCCAATCTGGTGCGCATGGGCGACAAACACGTGATGTTCTCCGAAAGCGGCAACGCCTTCATCATGTATGGCATCCAGGGCCGCTCATGGATCGCGTTTGCCGATCCGGTCGGCGATGAGGATGATTTTCCGGATCTGGTCTGGCAATTCGTGGAAGCCGCCCGTGGCGCCGGTGCGCGCGCCGCCTTCTACCAGATTTCGCCTTTCCTCCTCTCCCATTGCGCCGATGCGGGCCTGCGCGCCTTCAAGCTCGGCGAACTGGCATTGGTCGATCTCACCGCATTCGAACTGAAGGGCGGCAAGCTCGCCAATCTTCGCCAGTCGCTGAGCCGCGGCGCGCGCGACGGATTGACCTTCGAGGTGGTCGAACAGGCGCAGGTGGCGGATATTCTGGATGAGCTGAAACAGGTCTCCGATGGCTGGCTCGCCCACCACAATACCCGGGAAAAGCGCTTCTCTCTTGGCGCTTTCGAGCCGGATTACATCCTGTCGCAACCTGTCGCCGTGCTGCGCAAGGATGGAAAGATCACCGCCTTCGCCAATCTGATGGTGACGGACACAAAAAAGGAAGCCACCGTCGACCTCATGCGTTTTTCGCCGGATGCGCCGCGCGGCTCGATGGATTTTCTCTTCGTCAGCATCATGCAATATCTGCGCGAGGCGGGCTATGAGAGCTTCAATCTCGGCATGGCCCCCATGTCCGGCATGTCGAAACGCGACGCCGCCCCCGTCTGGGACCGCATCGGCAGCACGCTGTTCGAACACGGCGAACGTTTCTACAACTTCAAGGGACTTCGCGCCTTCAAGGCGAAGTTCCACCCGAAATGGGAACCGCGTTACCTTGCCGTGCAGAACGGCGCAGACGCCGCTCTGGCGCTGATGGATGCGACGGTTCTCATCAGCGGCGGCGTCAGAGGAGTGATCGGAAAATGAGAAAACCCAGCATGCTGAAAGCGGTTCTTGCCGCCTCCGCCCTGTTCGCCTCCCCCTTGTTTGTTTCTGGCGCCGTTTTTGCGCAGGACAAGCCCGCTTACGAGACCGGCATGATCCCTTCCGAGCATATCATGGTGCCGGATGGCGAAATTCTCGCCAGCGTCTTCCTGATTTCTGATGCGGACGGATGGACGGCTGCCGATGAGACCCGCGCCAAGGCGCTGGTGGAAAAGGGCGCAGCCGTGGTCGGTATCGATTTCAAGGAATATCTGAAGGCGCTCGAGGCCGATGATGACGAGTGCATCTATATGATCTCGGACATCGAGTCGCTCTCGCAGCAGATCCAGCGCACCGCCGGCACGAGCAGCTATCGCCAGCCCATCCTCACCGGCATCGGCAAGGGCGGAACGCTGGCGCTGGCGATGATTGCGCAGAGCCCCGTCTCCACCGTCCGGGAAGCCATCGCCGTCGACCCCAAGGCCGGCCTGCCGCTTGAGAAAATCCTCTGCACCCCCGCAACCAAGGACAAGGCGGATGGCGAAACGGTCTATGGCCTGACCGACGGGCCGCTGCCCGCCCCCGTCAGCGTGTTGTTCACGCCTGCCGCGGATCAGAAGGGCCGCGACCACGTCAACGCGCTCGTCAAGCTGCATCCCGATATCGACGTGACGGATGTGGATGACAAGGCGGACGAGGTTTTGACCCAGACCCTGTCCGACCAGATCGACGCCGCAGGCGACACCGACAGCCCGCTCGGCCTGCCGATCAAGGTTCTGGAAACCAGCCCGGTGATGGACACCATGGCGGTGATCTATTCCGGCGACGGCGGCTGGCGCGATCTCGACGAGGAAGTGGGCGGCGCCTTCCAGAAGGAAGGCATACCCGTCATCGGCGTCGATTCGCTCCGCTATTTCTGGAAGGAAAAGAAACCGCAGGAGGTCGCCACAGATCTCGGCCGCATCATCGACACCTATCGCAAGGAATGGAAAGTCCGCAATGTGGTGTTGATCGGCTATTCCTTCGGTGCCGATATTCTTCCCGCCACCTATAATCTGCTGCCGGACCGCGACAAGTCGCATGTCGTGCAACTGACCCTGATGGGACTTTCGACCGAAGTGGATTTCGAGATTTCCGTCGAAGGCTGGCTTGGCGTTGCCGGTGAAGGCAAGGGCGGCAAGACGGTGGATGACATCGCCAAGATTGATCCGAAGCTGGTGCAATGCATCTATGGCACGGAAGAAGAAGATGAAGACCCCTGCCCCGGCCTGAAAGCCAAGGGCGTGGAAGCAGTCGGCATCGAGGGCGGTCACCATTTTGACGAGGACTATGAGGGACTGGCCAAGCGTATCGTGACGTCGCTGAAGACCCGGCTTCCGAAATAACCTGCATCCCCATCGGCCGAAATCCCGCGTCTAGGATGATCTTCGGCGGCGAATGCATCGCCGATGCTTCTTCGCGTCGCGGCCGTGCTTGCGGAATCGCTTAAACTATTATTCAAAAGAAACCGGCCTGCAGTGGATGTTCATCACATTTCCGCAACCGTGCTGCTGTTGATCGCCAACCATGGATTTTATATTTCCGGACGGGTTCAGGGAGCCGCCGCATGCCCGCTTCAAAGCGAAAGACGAAAACACCAGTCCTCGTGGAACGCATCGATCATTTCGTCGGCCAGGTCAAAGAGGCGATGAAGAGCGATGACACGCTCCGCAACAGAAAAATCCGCGATCTGTGGGATGCCGAGGTCCGCTACCATTTCGACAATGGCCGCACCGAAAAGACGCTCGAACTCTACATCATGAAATATCGCAATGCGCTGAAGGCCGAGTTCGGCGCAAAGAGCACACCGCTTGCCATCTGCAACATGAAAAAGCTGCGCGAGCGGCTGAACACCTATATTGCGCGCGCCGACTATACGAAAACCGGCGTGGCGACCTCCATCGTCGAAAAAATCGAGCGGGCGGAGTTCAATACCGCCGGTCGCAAGCCGACCGTTCTGCTGCGCATCGCGGATTTCATTTCGGCGATGAACGGCATGGGAACAAAAGAAGAGATGCAGTCCCTGTGGAATGCTGAAATCAGCACCATGAAGGGCAGAGCCCAGACAACGATCATCTCCTACATCACCAAATATCGCAACGCCATCCGCGAGGCCTTCGGCGACGACCACCCGATGCTGAAGATCGCCACCGGCGATGCCGCGATGTATGACGATGCACGCCGGGTGAAGATGGAGAAGATCGCCAGAAAGCACGGCGCGCTGATCACCTTCGAGAATTATCGGCAGGTTCTGAAGATTTGCGCCGATAAGCTCCTGTCCGCCGATCCCCTGATGATCGGCATCGGCCTGATCGGCATGACGGGACGCCGCCCCTACGAGGTCTTCACCCAGGCCGAATTTTCACCTGCCCCCTATGGCAAGGGCGTCTCCAAATGGAGCCTCCTGTTCAACGGCCAGGCCAAGACGAAACAGGGCGAAGGAACGAAATTCGGGATTACCTATGAAATCCCGGTGCTTGCCCGCTCGGAAACGATTCTGGCCGCCTATAGGCGCCTGCGCGAAAGCGGGCAGGGAAAATTGTGGCATGGCATGTCGATCGACGATTTTTCGTCGGAAACCCGCCTGCTGCTCCGGGACACGGTTTTTAACCTGTTCGAGGATCTCTGGCCGAAGGAAGAGCTGCCAAAGCCCTATGGCCTCCGGCACCTCTATGCCGAGGTAGCCTTTCACAATTTCGCGCCGCCGCATGTGACCAAGAACAGCTACTTCGCCGCCATTCTCGGACATAACAACAACGACCTCGAAACGTCGCTGTCCTATATGACCTATACACTGCCGGAAGATCGCGACGATGCGCTGGCGCGGGCCAAACGCATCAACGAACGGACGTTGCAGCAGATGGCGACAATAGCGCCGGTGTCCCGCAAGGCATGATGCGTTAACGTCATTTTCCGGGCGTAAAACCGCTCGGCAGCTTTGCCGGAAATGCTCCGGCCGCGGATTTGGGTTCTCCGCGGCCAGCCGTTTCATTCATCAAACCCGCGCGTCACCGGAGGTGCGGTAAAGCAGGGTCAATACCGTCAGCATCAGCCCCACAAGTGCGACCGAGCCGAAAATGTAGAAATTCCATTCGGGCGCCAGACCCCGCTGCAGCACGAGGCCGCCGATCATCGGACCGGCAATGCCGCCGAGCCGCCCGACCGCCAGCGAAAAACCGAGACCCGTGCCGCGAATATGAACGGGGTAGAGCCGTCCCACCAGAACATTGGCGAGAATCTGGGTGCCGATGGTGCCCGCACCCGCAAGAGCGACGAAGGCATAAAGAAGCGGACCCTTGTTCACCGTCAGGGCGAAGATCGAGGCGGCGCCGATGGCAAACAGGATCGCCACGACCACCTTGACATTGCCCTTATCCGCAAACCGACCGCCGATGAGGATGCCGATCGCGGCCCCGACATTGAGCATGACGGAAAAGCTGAGCGCCGAGCTGATATCATAACCCATCTTGTTCATGATGGTGGGCAGCCAGTTGACCATGCCGAAGGTGAGAAGCAGCGAGCAGAAGTGGATGCCCCAGGCATTCAGCGTCGAGAGCAACCGACCTTCCGAGAACAGCGCGCCGACACCACCCTTTTGAATTTTCGCATGCGGCACGATGCGTTGCAGACCGTAGCTGTCGCAAATGCCGTCGGCCTCCGCCTGCCGGCCCTTGCTTGCCAGCCATTCGGGCGATTCCGGCAGGAAACGCATGAAGATCGGCAGAAGAATAAGCGGCAGGCCGCCGATCAGCATCAAGGGCCGCCAGCCATAGGTCTCCAGAAGGAGAATGCCCATGACGCCGGAAATGATGCCGCCGACAAGATAACCGAGGAAAGACAGGGAATTGGCCTGCGCCCTGCGATGCGGCGGCGAAAATTCCAGCACCAGCGCGGTGACTGTCGGCAACAGCGCGCCAAGCCCGAGACCGGCGAAGAAGCGCGTGATTTCGAAGGCGAGAAAATTCGGCGTCATGGCCGAGGCGATCATCATCGCCGAAAAGCCGGCGAGGCTGAGAAGAACCACTTTGCGGCGACCGATGCGGTCGGCCATGGTGCCGGCAAAAAGCGCGCCCAGCAGCATGCCTACCAGCGTCAGCGCGGCGGCGCGCCCGACCATGGCCGGATTGAGCGCCCATGCTCCTTCTTTCAAGAGTGCCGGTGCGACGGCGCCGTAAACGACGAGATCGTAACCGTCAAACATGATCATCAGGCCGCATGTCGCGATAACGCCGGCCGGGTTCTTCGTCCGCGCTGACGCGGCGCTCAGATAATTCGTGGACATGTTCCTCCCTTTCACGCATGAACGCGCCATCCGGTATGGATAAGCGTCTCCCGTTCCTGCGATATCCTCCGTGAGTGCCCGGCGTGCTCCACACTGATATGTGCCCTGCTCCTGTCAAGCACATATCGCCAGCATCCCGCCTTCGATTAAATGTTGCATTTGCAAAAATTGCAAATGAAATATTAACAAATGCCAGGCGCACCGCGCCGACGAAATTCAGCCAGGCTCCAGCCCGGAAATCGTCGACAACGTCGGCGTCCAGCTCAAAATATGAATGCGGTTATAAACACCGTGAATGACGAATGGGTCGGCATCGCTGAAGGCGATGACGTCTTCGATCGAGAGCGCCTGCGCAATAATGAGGGCGGCGGATGGGCCATCGGCAACCGCGCTCATCGGGCCGGAGACAAGAATCTTGAACCCTTCCGCCATCGCCTCGCCATTGCGCAGATGGGCCTTGTGAGCCTCTATCTGCGCCGCCCGTTGCGCAGCCGCAGCGGGATCGCTTTCGGCAAAACGCACGTAAAGCCGTGTTCGGTCGCTGCCGCCGCTCATCGGGCGAGCACGAAATCGTGGTTCACCGACCAGAACCAGTCGCCGATGAAACCCAGGTCCCGCGCCTTCTGCGCATCATCCACCCGCTGGAAATCGGCGAGCAGACTTTCTTTTACGCCGAAGACCGCATCCGAACGGATATAGGGATCGTCGGGATCGAAGATATGGGTGACGAGCGTGGCGAAGCCTTCGGCCGAAACGATATAGTGCAGATGCGCTGGCCGGTAGGGATGCCGCCCCATGGCGCGCAGCAGCTGCCCGACCGGACCGTCATCCGGGATCGGATAATATTTCGGCTTGGCGGCCCGGAACCAGTAGCGCCCGTCCTCGCCGGTGATGAAGACGCCGCGCAGGTTGAAATCGGGCTGGATGCCCTTCTGCTGCACGTCATAAAAACCTTCGTCATTGGCCTGCCAGACATCGATGCGCGCGCCGGCGACCGGCGCTCCCTCGGTATCGAGGATGCGTCCGGTGACCACCATATCCTCGCCCTTGCCATCGAGGCAGATATTCGCACCCATCGGCATTTCCGGCGCATCCGCGACATGGAAGGGGCCGAGAACGGTCGATTCCGACGCGCCGCTTGGCTTGCGATGGTTGATGGCGTCGACCAGCATGGAGACGCCGAGAATATCGGAAAACAGGATCCATTCCTGCCGCCATTCATTGCAGATCTGGCCGACCTCGGTGAGGAAATGAATGGCTTTCATCCACTCCTCCTCGGTCGGTTCGATTTCCTTCACCGCCTCATGCAGCTTGCGCGTCACCACCGCCATGATTTCCTTCAGACGCGGATCGTCACAGTCGCGCATCCGCGCAATCACGGTTTCAGCCGAACGTTCCTCGACGAAATAGCCGTCATCATTGCTTATCTTCATATCCATCGTCTCCTCCCATCACTCCGGCCGCGCGCCCTCGAAGGCGCGTTGCAAAAGGTCGCGGATCGCAGTTTTTTCGATTGGCCGCGGGCACCAGTAAGGATTGGCCGTTGCAAGCTCCGCCATGCGGTCGAGATCGTCCGACCGGACCCCGAGAGCGGCAAGGCTCGAGGGCGCGCCAAGCCGGGCGGCAAAATCATAGAGCCCCGTCCCTGCCCTGCCGCCCACTAGAGAAGCAAGCGGCGCAAGCAGATCCGGCACCGCCTGTTCCACATAGGCGATGGTATGCGGCAGAAGCACCGCATGGGTTTCCGCGTGCGGCAGATCGAGACTGCCGCCCAGCGTGTGGCAAAGCTTGTGATGCAGCGACATGCCGACGGCGCCAAGCACCGTGCCGCACAGCCACGCACCATAAAGCGCGGTCTCGCGCGCCTTGACATCCTGCGGCGCAGCCTTCACGCCGGGAAGCGCCTCGATCATCGCCCGCAATCCCTCAACCGCCATCAGGCTGGCGATTGGATTGCGGTCCTGCGCGTAAAGCGCCTCCGCCGCGTGCGCCATGGCGTTCAGCCCGCTCGTCATGCTGATGGCGACCGGCAATCCAAGCGTCAGTTCCGCATCGTAAATCACCACTTCCGGCAGGATTTCAGGCCCGCGTATGGTGGTCTTCACACCGTTTTCCGTCTGGCCGAGAATGGGCGTCACCTCGGAGCCGGCATAGGTGGTCGGGATGACGATCTGCGCCGCATCGGTGCGCAGCGCAATGGCCTTGCCGAGACCGGTGGTGGAGCCGCCGCCGAGCGCTACAATGCAATCCGCTCCGGTGGTGCGATAGGCTTCGACCGCGTTTCTCGTCACCTCAACCGGCGTATGCATGGCCGCATCGGAGAAGACACCCACGGCAAGCCGGCCAAGCCGGGCGGCAAGCGCCTCCGCGTCGCCCTTCTGCTGCGGCGTGGAAAGCACCAGCGCCTGCGACAGGCCAAGGCGGCGGATTTCCTCTGCCACGCCCGCCGAGCTGCCCGCGCCGAAGACGATGCGGGCGGGCGCGGCCATATAGACGAACGGCTGCATGGTTCAACGCCCGTCGAGCTTGAACAGGCGGCGCGCATTGCTGCGGCCGATCTTCACCCGGTCCGCCTCGGCGATGGTCGTCGCGTTGAACCAGTCGGAGGCGTGGTCGATATTCTCGAAGGGCCAGTCCGTGGAAAACAGGATGCGATCCGCACCGATTTCCAGAATCGCGTCGATCAGCGTCTGGGTGCGGAAATTGCCCGAGGTGGTGATGTGGAAATTCTCGTTGAAATAATCCACGAAACGGCGCTTGGCCGGATAACGCGGCGGCAGCTTCACCCAGGCATTGCGGTGGTCGATGCGCCACATCATGTAGGGCAGGCCCTCGCCCATATGCCCGAGGATGATGTTGAGCCGCGGATGTTCGTCGAACAGGCCGGACGCCATCAGGCGCAACGCGTGCACGGCCGTTTCCTGCGCGAAAGCCCAGGTGGGGCCAAGCAGCCAGGGATGGCCGTCATAGATGCGCGAATCCTGCGGCAGCGGGTTGCGCGGATGCAGGTAGAAGGGCACATCGAGCTTTTCCACCTCGCCCCAGAATGGGCGATATTGCGGCAGGTCGTAATAAAGCGGCGTCTGGCCATCGCCCTCCTGGCTGAAACCATTGACGAGCGCGCCGACGAAACCGAGATCGTTGACGCAGCGCTGAAGCTCCTGCGTCGCCGCGTCAGGGTCCTGCAATGGCAGGGCTGCGAAGGCGAGGAAACGATCCGGCCGCCTGGCGCATTCTTCGGCGAGGACGTCGTTCGCTCGCCGCGCGATCTCGATCGCCTTCTTCCTGTCGGGAATGGCCTGCACCGCCGGCGCGTTCAGCGACAGGATCATGGTTTCGATGCCATGCGCATCCATCAGCTTCAGGCGCGTATCCTGAATGTCGAGCAGGCGGTGCTGCAGTTCCTTCCAGTAATCGCCGGGCACGAACCCGGCCGAATCCTGAAGCGTTTCCGGGATTGCGAAATGCTCCTCGAGAGCGACCTTGCCTTGCATGTGGTTTCCTCCGAATTCACTCTATGATTTGCCGCCCGAGAGGCGATCAATATTGGCCCTTGGGTTCCAGCCCGAGCATGCTCTGGCCGATCATGGTGCCCACGGCGTCCCAGTTCATGCTGATATGGCGGCCGACCGCGTTCGCATCCCGCCAAGCCCGCTGCACCGGGTTGGAAAGATCGAGCCCGACGCCGCCGGTGGAATCGTTGAGCGCCTGCACGGCGCGCAGGGCGAGAGACACCGCAAAGGACTGGCCGCGACGGCTGAGAAGACGGTCATCCACCGTAAATTCCGCCCGGCCTTCGATCCTTGCCTGCGAGAGCGCCTGTGCGCGGGCAACATCGCGCAGCAATATTTCGCAAGCCGCATCGACGCTCGCCGCTGCTTCCGCAACGCGCAGCTGGATGGTCGGAAATTCGGCCATGCGATTATTGCCGCCCGCCACCGCACCGCGCGTCACCCGGCCGCCGACATGATCGACGTAAGCCGCAAGCGCACCCCTGGCCGCGCCGACGCCGGCCGCCGCGAGACAGGAGGGAATGCCGGTCAGAAGCGGCATGTTGAACAGGCCTTCCTCGGCATAATATTTTCCACCGGGCGTCTTTCCGCTGGTGGCGTCCGGAAAGGTCAGAACCCGATGTCCGGGAACGAAGACATCGTCGAGAACGAGCGTCTTGGAACCCGTGCCGGCCAGCCCCACCACATGCCAGGTATCTTCAATGGTATATTCGCTCGCGGGAACGAGCAGGAAGGCCGGAACCGGCTTGCCCTCGCCCTGCGGCGGCAGAATGGCGGCGCAGAGAGACCATTGCGCATTCTCGCAGCCCGAGGCGAAAGCCCATTTGCCGCTGAGGCGGTAACCGCCATCCGCGAGCTCCGCCATCTTCACCGGCGCATAGGAGCCGCATAGCAGTGCATCGGGGTTTTCACCCCAGACATCGGTCTGCGCCTCTTCCGGAAACATCGCCAGCAGCCATTGATGGGCCGACAGCAGGCCAGCGACCCAGCCGGTCGACGCACAGGCGGCCGAAAGCTCGATATTGGCCTCGACGAGCTCGGCGAAGTCACCGCCCTTGCCGCCGAAGGCGCGGGGTTTGACGATATCGAAATAACCGATTCCACGAAGCGCCTCGATGTGGCTGGCAGGAACGCGCCGGGCCTCCTCCGTCTGCCGGGCGCTCGCCCGGAAAAGATCGGCTATGCCGGTAACGCGGCTTGCGAGGCGGGCACGCGGGTTCGTTTGCGCCGGCAGCGGCGCATGGCTCATATCGTTCATGATTGTCTCCTTGCGGACTTTACTGGCCGGACTTTACCGGCCGGATGTTGCTGGCCGGAGGTTATCCCGCCGGGATTATCTGGGCGGCGATGATCAGGCGGGCAGGCTCGCGGGGCTTGCGGCGCAATATTGGGCGTTTTCGTAAAGCAACGGCCGTGTCGTCTCGCTGACATCGGCCGAGACAACCTGCCCGATGAAGACGGTATGGGTTCCGTAAGGCATGGCCGCGACCCGGCGGCAGGCGATGGCGGCATGGGCCGTGGGCAGATAGAGAACGCCATTGTCGTGGCGCTGCCATTGACCGTCGCGAAAACGCTCTTCCGGCGACACCTTGCCGCTAAAGGCATCCGACAGGGCAATCTGATCCTGCGTCAGCACATTGACGATGAAATCGGGTCGGCACAGCAGCAGTTCATGCAGCAGGGTGCGATTGTTCAGGCAAACCAGCAGGGACGGCGGCTCCATCGAGACCGAAGTGACGGCCGTGACCGTCATGCCGTGATCGCGCTGATCACCCGAAGCACAGGCCGTGATAACCGTCACAGTCGCCGGAAAACGACGCATTGTTGAACGGAAATTCTGACCGACGCCTTCAGGCGCAAGGCTACTCAGGCCAAACAATGCTGATGTCATGAGATCCTCCCAAATCCTGCATTTTTATTTATTTGCGTTTGCAACGTTTGTCAATGCAAATGTTGTTTGTCATTTTTTGTGCAGGGGAGAACGCCGCATTCCCCCGTCTTATGGGGCGAAGCTATTGAAACGGATGGATTGTGCCGGTACAGCCGATAGGCGCACATCAGCATCTGCGCAGATGGTTCTCAAACGGGGATTTGCTCGTGTCCTATCAATTCACCGATTCGGTACCCTACCTGCTCAACTGGGTGGGCGTTCGGCTTGGCGAGCGCTTTTCGGTAAGACTGGCCTCCTATGACATCACCCTGCCGATGTATCGCGTGCTGGCGACGCTGCGGCAGCAGGAGAGCAAGACGCTGACCGAGCTTTCAGACATGGTATCGGTGGAGATTTCCACGCTGTCCCGGCTTGTGGGGCTGATGGTCCGGCGTAACCTCGTCAGCCGCGAACGGCCGCTCGACAATGCGCGCATCGTGCGCATCACCCTCACCCCGAAGGGCGAGGAACTGGCCGACGAACTCATGCCCATCGCCGCCATGTTCGAAAAAACCGCAATCGAAGGCCTCGACCCGGCCGAAGTGAAACTCTTCAAAAGCATACTGCGCCATATCGGCCGCAACATTGCCGGCCTCTGATACCGATAGCCGGCGAACTAGCGCCCGGCGGCTGTATCGCGGTTTTCAACGGTGGCGCGTAGCGTTCCGGCCACCTCCAGACGCGCACGGTCAAAACTTCGGGGAAATACCGCCGACAGGGCACGCCCCGGGACAGCGCCATATTGCAATACGATGTCATTGGCTTCGCGCACCACAAACCAGAGATTCGGATAGCGCCGTTTAAGTTCCGTCAGCTCCGGCGTCGCCGGAAGTTGCGGCCTGCCCTGTCCATCCTAGCACATCGCGCCGGCGCAGGGCTTCAAGAAGCGCGCGCGCCATTTCGGGTTCATCCTCAAGAAGCAAGATTCGCAATGACTTCCCCCGGAAATGGATTCTTGCCATCCCCACCACTGGTCGAGAAATGTTGCAGCTACATTGCAGGAGGGCGGGCAGACAATTCGACTTCTACCACCTTACAGCAACAGCAGATAAGCCGACGGCATTGCGTGCGTTGTACGCTGACGTCACTCCGGAAATCTCACAGTTGCGCCGTTGCAGACCTGTACCCGTGTCTCGCATAAAACCGGTCAAGCTCACGCTGCTGCGGCATCTCACCGGTATAGATGGCGATATAGTCGGGAATCCTCTGCATCCGCACCGCAACAGCTTCCTCGGACTGCATGGAAATGTAGCCAATCTGCACCAGATAGGTGGTCCGGGCACGCACATCCGCCGTGTTTTCATTGTGGCCGAACCGCACGAACATGCGTGCAAGCGCCGTCATTCTCATCTCGTCGGCCTTGCGAACCTCCGCAAGAATCTCGTCGGACTGAAGGGCCCAGCTTCGAACGGCGAATTCAAATCTGCTGTCGAAAAGCGCGGGATCCAGCCAGCAGTCGAAAACATTCAGCATGGCTTCGGCCAGCGTCTCGGCATAGGCTTCGGATTGCCGGACGATGCTTCCGGTATTTTTTTCCCGCCAGCGGGCGACAAGCGCGGCCAGCAATTCCTCCCGGTCCTTGAAGAACCAGTAGAAGCTCGTGCGCGACAGATTTAGCTTTTTCGCCAAAGGCAGGATTTTGACGGAATCCACCCCCGATTCCAGCAAAGCCTGATAGGCGGCCTCAAGCCACCCCTCCTGCGATCCACGCCAGCCGGTGTCGTTCAATGTCGCTTCCATGACGCGTTCGTAGCAAATCGGTCTCTTCGCGACAAGCGGGATGTACACTCATGTCAAAAGGAAAGACAATTGTGTTTTTTAAATTGACACAAGTGTACATTCCCGCTTAGCCTTGAGACAGAAACCCTTTTGGAGCAGGCTATGTCGAGCGATCCCCTTCTTCAGCCTTACCAGCTAAAACACCTCACACTGCGCAACCGCATCATCGTCACCTCGCACGAACCCGCCTATCCCGAGGACGGCATGCCGAAGGGGCGTTACCGCGCCTACACGGTGGAGCGGGCAAAGGGCGGCGTTGCGCTCACAATGACGGCCGGCTCCGCCGCTGTCTCCAGGGACAGCCCGCCCGTCTTCAACAACCTGCTCGCCTACAAGGATGAAATCGTCCCGTGGATCCGGGAAATGACCGACGCCGTGCATGAAGAGGGTGCGGCTATCATGATCCAGCTCACGCATCTCGGCCGCCGCACCCGCTGGGACAAGGGCGACTGGCTGCCGATCCTTGCGCCATCCCATCACCGCGAAGCGGCGCATCGGGCTTTTCCCAAGAAGATCGAGGACTGGGATATCGAGCGCATCATCAAGGACTTCGCCGACGCCGCCGAACGCATGAAGGCGGGCGGAATGGACGGGGTGGAGCTGGAAGCCTATGGCCATCTGATCGACCAGTTCGTCTCGCCGCTGACCAACGAACTGGACGGCCCCTATGGCGGCCCGCTTGAAAACCGCATGCGTTTCTGTCTCGACGTTTTCAGGGCGATGCGCGAACGCGTGGGCGACGATTTCATCCTCGGTGTCCGCTATACCGCCGACGAATGTCTTGAGGGCGGCACCGGGAAGGCAGAAGGCATCGAAATCGCCAGACGCCTGAAGGACAGCGGCCTGATCGATTATCTCAATGTCATCAGGGGTCATATCGACACCGACCCGGGCCTGACCGACGTCATCCCCATTCAGGGCATGGCCAATGCACCGCATCTCGATTTCGCCGGTGAAATCCGCGCCGTGACCAGTTTCCCGACATTCCACGCCGCCAAGATCCCCGATGTCGCCACCGCGCGCCACGCCATCGCCGCCGGCAAGGTGGACATGGTGGGCATGACCCGCGCCCACATGACCGATCCGCATATCGTGCGCAAGATCATGGAAAAACGCGAGGAAGATATTCGCCCCTGCGTGGGCGCCAATTATTGTCTCGACCGTATCTATCAGGGCGGTCTCGCCTTCTGCATTCACAATGCGGCAACGGGTCGTGAGGAAACCATGCCGCACGAGATACCCAAGGCGGCGGAACGCCGGAAGGTGGTGATCGTCGGCGCCGGACCGGCCGGGCTCGAGGCCGCGCGCGTCTGTGCCGAACGCGGCCATGAGGTCGTCGTGTTCGAGGCCGCCAACAATCCCGGCGGCCAGATCCGGCTGACGGCGCAAAGCGAACGCCGCCGTGAGATGATCGGCATCATCGACTGGCGCATGAGCCAGTGCGAGAGACTGGGCGTTACCTTTCACTTCAACAACTGGGCCGAAGCGGACACGGTTCTTTCGGAGAACCCTGACGTGGTCATCATCGCCACCGGCGGCTTGCCGCATACCGATGTACTTTCCAGCGGCAACGATCTCGTCGTCTCGGCATGGGATATCATTTCAGGAGACGTCAAGCCGGGAACGAATGTACTGGTTTTCGACGATGCCGGCGATCATGCCGGTCTGCAAGCCGCCGAATTCCTTGCAAAAGCGGGGGCGAAGGTGGAGATCATGACGCCCGACCGCGCCTTCGCCCCGGAAGTCATGGCCATGAACCTCGTTCCCTATATGCGCTCGCTGCAGAAACACGATGTGACTTTCACCGTTACCTACCGGCTGGAAGCAGCGGAAAGAAACGGCAACCAGCTCATTGCCCATGTCGGCAGCGATTATGGCGGCGTGGCCAAAGCGAGAACCGTCGATCAGATCGTCGTCAACCACGGCACGATCCCGCTGGACGACCTTTATTTCGAACTCAAACCCGGTTCGAAAAACCTCGGGGAAATCTCCTACGACGCCCTGCTTGCGGGAGCCGCCCAAGCGGTCGAGCGCAACCCGGAAGGCGCCTACCGGCTCTTCCGGATCGGCGATGCGGTCGCCGCACGCAATACCCATGCGGCGATCTACGATGCGCTTCGTCTGGCAAAGGATATTTGAGACCCGCCTTCCCGACAGACAGAGGCAGAACAAATCTGCCTCTGTCTCGATGTAATCCTGAGGGCAGGAGCGGCTTCAAGCCTGAATCAAGGCAATGCCCCTGTTCTTGAACCCCAGCGTCACATCGCTCGCCGCCGGCAGGCTGGTCTCAACAGCATGGTCGACAATGAAAAGCGTACCGATATCGGTTTCCACCTCATATTCAACGTGACCGCCGAGATAGGCGCTGTGCAGCACCCTTCCGGCAAGCCCCGGCCCGCCAGGTTGCCCGATGGAAATCGAGCCGGGGCGGACCGCAAGCTCTGCGGGACCCGGCCGGGCGTTGCGGGCCGCGACCCGATGATCGATCCCCCCGACGCGGATCAGCGCATCGGCGCCCTCAACGCCAATGACCTCGCAACCGACGACATTCGCCTCACCCATGAAATCGGCGATGAAAGCGGAGGCCGGGGCCTCGTAAAGATCGCGTGGCGCACCCGACTGGGCGATTTCGCCATCCTTCATCACGATGATCCGGTCGGAAACAGCGAGCGCCTCATCCTGATCATGCGTGACATAGACGGCAGTAAAGCCAAGCCGCTGCTGCAATTCGCGGATTTCGGTGCGGACCCGGCGGCGAAGGCGGGCATCGAGGTTGGAAAGCGGCTCGTCCAGCAGCAGCACCTGCGGCTCGAGCACAAGAGCGCGGGCAACCGCCACGCGCTGCTGTTGGCCGCCGGAAAGTTCGGCAGGCAGGCGGTGGCCCATGCCGGCAAGGCCGACGAGCTTCAGCCCCTCTTCCGCCCTTTCCCGCGCTTCCGCCTTGCGCAGCCCGGAGGATTGCAGACCATAGGCGACATTGTCGAGCGCCGTCATATGCGGGAAAAGCGCATAGGACTGGAAGACCATCGAGACATCGCGCTCATTGGCGGGCAGCATGGTCACATCCTTGTCGCCAATGAGAATACGGCCCGAGGTCGGATGCTCGAGGCCCGCCAGCATGCGCAGCGTCGTCGTCTTGCCGCAGCCGGAGGGACCGAGCAGGGTTACAAGCGTGCCGGGCTCGATGGTGAGCGACAGGTCGGGAATGGCGGTGAAGGCGCCGAAGGTCTTGCGGACATTCTGAAAGGTGACGGAGCCGGGCTTTACCGAAATCATGCGGTTTTCTCCTGAGCGAGAGGAACGGAGGAAGCGGAAGGCAGGCCGGCGACGCGGTTTTCGCGCCGCAGGCGACGCTCGCCGACAATGAGCTGGAAGCCTGTGATGACGGTGATCATCACCACGATCAGCATGGAGGAATAGGCAATCGCCACCCCATATTCGCCGTTCTCGACAAGGCCGACGATATAGGAGGTCGCCATGTTGTATTCGGCGCTGACGAGGAAGATGACAGCGCTGATGGAGGTGATGGCGCGCACGAAGGAATAGACCAGTGCGGCCGTGATTGCGGGCCTCAAGAGCGGCAGGATGACCTTGCGGATGGTGCGGAAACTATTGGCCCGCAGCGTCAGCGAGGCTTCGTCGAGGCTCTTGTCCAGCTGGCTCATCGCCGCAATGCCGCCGCGCACGCCGACCGGCATGTTGCGGAACACGAAGCAGGCGATCAGGATGAGCGCCGAGCCGGTCATTTCCACCGGCGGCAGGTTGAAGGCCATGATGTAGCTGACGCCGATGACCGTGCCGGGAATGGCAAAACTCATCATCAGCGCGAATTCGAACAGGTTCCGCCCGGCGAATTTCTGCCGCACGATGATATAGGCGGTCAAAAGACCGACGGCAGCGGTCAGCGGCGCGGAAACCAGTGCGATCTTCATGGTCGTCCAGAACGAATTCCAGGCGACGCCCGTCCAGGCAATCGAGCCATTGGAGAAGCTGACGGAAAAGGCGCGGACGTAGTGGTCGAGCGTCAGGGAATTGTCGAGACCCCATGTCTTCACGAAACCGCCCACAAGGATCATGCCATAAACAACGATGGTGAAGACCATCCACGGCACCACGACGGCGTGAACGCCGATGGACAGGCCGCGCGGCAGCGCGATATGCGCGCCGCTGTCACCCTTGCCTGTCACCGTCGCAAAATTCTTGCCGGCCAGCCAGAAGCGTTGGGCAAGGAAGGCCGAAAGCGTGAAGCACAGGAGGATGATCGCCAGAACCGCAGCACGCGACGGATCGTTCTGCGAGCCGACGACGGCAAAGAAGATTTCCGTCGATAGCACGCCATGGGTGCCGCCAAGCACCAGCGGATTGCCGAAATCCGCCATGCTCTCGATGAAGCCGATCAGAAAGGCATTGGCGAGACCGGGTTTCATCAGCGGCAGCGACACCCGCCAGAAGGTGCGCCAGCGGTCGGCGCGCAGCGTCTGCGAGGCTTCTTCCATCGACGGGCTGACGCCTTCAACCACGCCGATCAGCACCAGAAACGAGATGGGCGTGAAGGAAAGGACCTGCGCGATCCAGATGCCGGTCATGCCATAAAGCCAGCGACCGGGCTCAATGCCGAAGAGATAGGAAAGCCATTCGGTGACGACACCGGCGCGACCGAAAAGCAGTGTCAGGGCAAGGCCGATGACGAAAGGCGGTGTGATGATCGGCAGAACGGTGAGAAGCCGCAGGCCCTTCTTGAAGGGAAAGCGGGTGCGGGTGGCAATCAGCGCGAAGCCGAGACCGAGCACGGTCGAACCGAAGGCCGTCATCAGGGCAAGAAACAGCGTCCGCCAGGCAACGCCACAACGCTCTTCGCCCGCCACGCAACCAAGGCTCCAGATGCCGGGATCCTGAATATTGCGGATGAAGCCATCGGCATTAAAGGAGCCATCGAAATCCTGAACGGAGGCGACCAGCATGCTGCCAATCGGATAAAAGACAAAAACCGTGACGAGGAAAACCAGAACGGAAATGGCACCGACGACGAAGGCGTCGCCTTTCATGACGCCCCGCTCGGCGAGACCGAAGGCGAAAAGCAGCACGAAGACGAACGACATTACGACGGCACCGGCACCCATGGAAGGTTGGCCATCGGCAAGCATGCCGAAGAGGTTTTCGCTCACCGTCCAGCTCCAGCCGCTAAAGCCGATGGCCAGCCCCTGCAAGGCGAGGAAAACGAGCCCGGCAGCGCCGACGGCGGCAAGCAGACCGCCGCGCCGCATCGGATCACGGATGGACCGGAGAAGGCATGCGGCGAGGAAAAAGATAGCAACGCCGACCAGCCATGGTTTTCCATAGGACAATATTTGCAGCACACCGGGCGCATTGCTGGCGGAAGAGAAAAATCCGGAAAGCCAGCGGAAGCTGAAAAAGCCGCCTTCGATGCGATACCAGGGAAGAAGAATGAGGGCAAAAGCCCCGAGCGCCAGGACGATGTCCAGCCTGCGATTGCCACGTGTCATGGCCGACCTCGCTTATTTCATGCCGATGAAAGAGTGGCGGACACCCCGGCTAAAAAAGCCGGGATGCCTGTCGCCGGAGTTAAGATCAGTTGGCGACCGCACCAACTTCGCGGTCCCAGCGCTCCAGAAGCGCCTTGCGCTTGGCCGGGTCGCCATAGGTCTTGAAGTCGTAGTCGATGAGCTTGATGTCTTCGAACTTCGGCGCTTCCTTCGGCACTTCCGCCGTCTTGTTGGAGGGCAGCTGGAAGGACTTGGCATCCTTCATGCGCGACTGCACCTCCGGCGTCAGCGCCCAGTCGTACCAGGTCTTCGCGTTGTCGAGGTTGCGGGCGCCCTTGATGATCGACATGGAGCCGATCTCGTAACCCGTCCCTTCGCAGGGCGCGATGGACTTGACGGGGAAACCTTCCGCAGTCTGCGCCACCGCATCATGCATGAAGACGATGCCGAGCGCCGTTTCGCCGCGTGCCGCCGCCTTGACCGGTGCCGAGCCGGATTTGGTATATTGCGAAATATTGGCGTTGAGCTTCTTCAGATAATCAATCGCCTGATCTTCGCCCATGATCTGCACCAGCGAGGCAAGCGCCGTATAGGCGGTGCCGGACGAATTCGGATTGGCGATCTGGATTTCGCCCTTCAGTTCCGGCGCCAGCAGGTCGGCCCAGCACTTCGGCTCCTTGTAACCCTTGGACTTGAAGATTTCGGTGTTGTAGCCCCAGCCCAGCGCGCCGGCATAAACGCCGACCGTCCTGTAACCGCTGCTTTCCGCCTGCTTCACGGCCCAGTCCTGCAATTGGTCCAGCATCGGTGATTTGTATTCGAGCGTCAGGTTCTCGGACGCCGCCTGCATGTGCGGATCGCCGGTGCCGGCCCACCAGATGTCGGTCTTGGGGTTGCGGGCTTCCGCACGCACTTTGGCATAGGTCTCGCCCGAAGGCAGACGCACCATATTGACCTTGATGTCGTGTGACTTTTCAAAATCGCCCTTCATCTGTTCGCAGATGACGACATCGGCCGAGCAGATCAGGTTGAGTTCGCCCGCCGCCTGCGCGGAAACGGCGCTGAGTGCCGTGCCGGCAAAAAGCAGGGTGGAAAGTATCGTCAGTCGCATCGTTATCCTCCTGTAGTTTGCGTCTGAATTCTTGGGCCGCGCGCAGACATGGCGCTGCCGGTCGCGGCGCTCTGCGGCGCGCGCGCTGTCTTTTTCGGGATGTTGGTTTTGGCCCTACTGGGTCTGGCTCGGGTGGATTTCGCTGTCGAAGCGGCTCAATAGCCGACTTCGCTCTTCCGGCTGTCCGAAGGTGGCAAAATCGTAATCCACCATCTTGATCATCGATATGTCAGGTGCGGTCAGCGGCAATGTCGCCCGGGCGTTGGAAGGCACCTGGTTCTGGCCGGCCGCGGCCCCGGTCGCCTGCCCTTCCGGGCTCAACGCAAATTCCACGAAATCCTGCGCAAGTGCCGTATTGCGGTTGCCCTTGACGATGCTGACCGCCCCGATCTCGTAACCGGTGCCCTCGCAGGGGGCGACGATAACAAGCGGAAACCCTTCGGTCTTCTGCGTCACTGCATCATGCATGAAGGAAATTCCGATCAGGACTTCGCCCCGCGCCGCCGCCTTCACCGGTGCAGCACCCACCTTGGTATAGCCCACGACGTTCTGGTTGAGCTTCGCCACGAACCCGAAAGCTTCCTCCTCGCCGAAGAGCTGGACGAGAGTGGCCAGCATGGTGAAGGCCGTGCCTGAATAGTTCGGATTGCCGGTCAGGATATGGCCGCGATAGACATCCTTCGCCAGATCCTTCCAGCAGGTCGGCGCCGGCAGATTGTTCTTCGCAAGCAGTTCCGAATTATAGGCAAAGCCCAGCGCGCCGGCATAAATTCCCGCAGACCGCGATCCAGACATCACCGAGAAATTCTGCGCCCACGGCAGCAAATCCTGCTGATGGACAGGCCGGTATTCATCCAGCAGCCCTTCAGACCCCGCCTGCAAATGGGTATCGCCAGTACCGCCCCACCAGACATCGACAGTGGGATGGGATCGTTCGGCCCGAATCTGGTCGAGAATTTCGCCGGTGCTCTTGCGCACCATCGAAATCTCGAGACCGGCCCTGGCTTCGAAAGCCCGCTGCATGGTCACGCACCAGGCCTCGTCGACGCCGCAAAGGACGTTCAACTTCGGCTCGGCCATGCCATGCCCTGCGCCGCACAGCCATAAAGCCATGCTCGCCGCAAGTGCGGTCAATGCTTTCAATTAAGCCTCCCTGCCCGGAACCTCCCCGTTCCAGTCTCCACCTACAGCATGTCACATCCTGTCCGCACCGCAATCGAAGAATGGTTACCAATCTTTCACCGCACCGCCGAACAAGATTACAGATATTACAATTATGACAGGGGCGATAACCAGCGAGCCTTTGAAGATCGCCGCCGCAATGCCTATGATGATGGCGGGAGGAAAGTGCAGTGCTTAATCAGAAGGTTCGCATTCTGATCGTCGAGGACGATCCGGATATGGCCGAGCTCATCTCGGACCTCATCGAGGCGGAGGGCTGGCTGCCCACCTGCGCGCGCTCCGCCGAGGAGGCGGACGAGATATTGGCAAGGGACAGGATGCAGCTTGTGCTGGTCGATCACAATCTGCCGGGCACATCCGGACGCACCTTCGCCCAGCGGCTGCGCAGCCAGATCGACATCGGCATCGTCATGGTCACTGCCGCCGGCAGCGCCGCCGACCGGGTTCTCGGGCTTGAGACCGCAGCCGACGATTATGTGGTCAAACCCTTCGAACCCATCGAACTCACGGCCCGGATCAAAGCTGTTCTACGCCGAACGATCCCTTCGCTGAAACAGGAGAAGGACAGCGATCATGGGCGCGGGGCGCTTCGCCTCGGCGACTGGGCAATCGATCTCGATGCACGCCGCGCCGTCTGCCTCGCGGACCGTAGCCGGACACTGACCACCGCCGAATTCGCGCTTCTGGAAATACTGGCGGAAACACCCAACCAGCCCGTCAGCCGCTCCCAGATTCTCGACAGGCTGGGTTCGGAGAGCGACCGTTACATCGACAGAAATGTCGACGTGCTGGTGCTGCGGCTCAGGCGCAAGATCGAGATCAATCCCGACCTGCCGCGCCATATCAAGACGCGGCGCGGCAAGGGTTACGTGCTCCACACCGATGAGGGCGAGCCTTCCCCGTGATCAGCCGCTCCTTCCTTTCCTCCATCGCCTTTCGCCTGCCCTTTGCGATTGTCTTTACCTGCCTCCTCGTCTTCAGCCTTTCCGCCATCGCCATTTATGGCCTGCAGCGCGCCCGCGATGAAATGGCGGCCTATGGGTTGCAGGCCTTTTCAAGCCTCGCCAAGGCGTCGCTGGTCTCGCGGCAGGTCTCCGATCTCGTCTCCAGCGCACCGTTCCTGATGAACGCCGCCTCGCCCTATCGCGTTTCCAGCGAAAGCCGCTCGGTGGTCCAGCAGGTCGATATTTTGCTTAAAATGACAGGACCGGACAGCGGCGAACGGATCACCCGTGGCTTTGCCAGCGAACGCATCGTCGAACTCCTCCAGATCATCCGGGAACAGACGCTCGATCTTGCGAAGGATGCCGATGCGGCACAGGGCCACAAGGCGGAAGCGGCAGCGGCGCTCGGCGAAATCGCCACCGGTCAGGGCATCCTCGATCCGGAACTGCGCCGGCGAATGAACGGCATCGTACAGGCCGCATCCGCATCCGACAGCCTTTTCCAGCTTGGCGAACTGCGCCGCCGCTACGTGGCGGAAACGACGGCGCGCCAGCAGGGCTATCCCGGCGAGCGCCTGCCCGTGGCCGAGCTGCAGCCCTATGAGCGGGTCTTCGAAGCCCAGAGCCGTTACCTTCTGGAAATGTTCGCCATCCGCGCCTCGGTCTCCCGCCTTCACACCGTCTCGCGGGATCTTTCCCATGTGACAGAAACCCAGGGCGATGCGGTTGCGCGCAGCTTGAACGAAGACCTGATTTCGACTTCCGATGCTCTCAACCGGCTGCTGATCATTGTCGCCGTCGCCTCACTTCTGGTTCTCATCGTGGCGATCTTCTCGATCCGCTCGGTAATGCGTGTCTCGCGCGGGATCGTGACGCTCTCCAACGGCATGAATGCCCTTGCCAAGGGGGATAAGGATGTCGGCCCGCCCGCCTATACCGGTCCCGAGACAGAGTTGATCCGGCTGCTCGATGCGTTTCGCGCCTTCCATGACAGCGTCGACCGCGTCTCGCGCCTCAGGCGTACGGCCGAAGCGGCAGCCCGCACCATCCGCTCGACCTTCCGCACCATGAACGAGGGAATTGCGCTCTTCGATCCGGCCGGCCGGCCCATCACCATGAATCGTCGCATCATCGAACTCGTCGGACGCTCCGGCTCATCGCGAAAACTGCCGCTTCGCCGGTTTGTCGAACCGATCCCGGAAATCGACCCGGCTCTGCTGCCCTTCGACGCAGAACCGGGGGAATTGCTCGACCGCGCAGTCCTTCGCCATCGCACAGACGATCAGCGGGTGATTGAAGTATCGATGTCACGCCAGCCGGATGGCGGCATCGTGCTGCTCGCCCGCGATGTGACCGCTCTCGATCGTCAGGAAGCGGAAGCCGTCAAAGCCCAGAGGCTTGATGGCATCATGCGCATGACCCATCAGGTCAGCCACGAGGTGGGCAACATGATCGGCATCATCACCGGCAGTCTAGGACTTCTGGAGCGGGAAGCCGGTTTCAACGATCGCCAGAAGCGGCACATCGCCCGCATCCGCAAGGCGGCGGACCGCGGCCGGTCTCTGGCCAGCAGCATGCTTACCATCGGCAGCCAGCAGCCGATTCATCCAAGCGTCATCAATGTCGCAAGCCTGCTGCGCGGCATGGCCGATATTCTCGAAATCGCCGTCGGCCCTAAATGCCGGATCGCGCTCGATATCGAGGGCGATCTTCCCTCGATACCGCTGGACCCGGCCCTTTTCGAACAATCCATCCTCAATCTCTGCCTGAACGCCGCAGCCGCCATGCCCGATGGCGGCCTGATTTCAATCCAGGCCGCCTCCGGCAAAGATACGCTGGTGATCGCCGTCACCGACGAGGGCATCGGCATGACGCCGGAGGCCGTGGACAAGGCCTTCGAGCCCTATTTCACCACGCGGGGCGACCATGGCGGTGCAGGTCTCGGCCTCGCCATGGTCTACGGTTTCGTGCGCCAGAGCGGCGGCGAAGCGCATATCAGTTCCCGGCCCGGCGAAGGCGCAAGGGTTGAACTGACGTTTCCGGCAAATGCCGGTCACACCTAGCGGGCAAGCTGTGCGGATTCGATCGAATCCGCCAGTATCTCCAGCCCAAGGTCGATTTCCGAATCCGATACCGTCAGCGCCGGCGCAATGCGGAAGACGCCGCCCATGCCGGGCAGCTTGACGATGTTCATGCTGAGGCCGCGCAACATCGCCTCCTGCATGATGCGCGCACCGAGTTCGAAACCGGGGGCTTTCGTATGCCGGTCGGCGACGACTTCAAGTCCGAGCAAAAGCCCGCGCCCGCGCACATCTCCAACGCATTCGAACCGCTGCTGCAGCGAGAGCAGCCCCTCCTTCAAACGGTTCCCGCGGGCAATTGCCTGTTCCACCAGACCATCTCGCGCCACCACATCGAGAACCGTCACGCCGACAGCCGCCGGCAGGGGATCGGAAACATGGGTCGTATAGAACAGGAAACCCCTCTCGAAGGCCTTCTGTTCGACCTCCGCGCTCGTCATCACCGCCGCAAGCGGCAGGCCAGCGCCGAGCGTCTTCGACAGCGTCATGATATCGGGCGTCACACCGTCCCGCTGGAAGGCGAACATATGCCCGGTCCGGCCAACACCGGTCTGGGCTTCATCGAGAATGAGCAGCATGCCGCGCTCCTCGCACTTTTTCTTTAGCGCAGCGAGATAACCGGCCGGCAGTTCGAGGATACCGCCGCTCGACAGGATCGGCTCGGCAATGAAGGCGGCAAGATTGCCGGTCGACTGGCGATCTATCAGTTCGAAAGCATCGTCGAGTTCCGCCTGCCAGTCATTCGATCCATCGGGATTCTTGAAACGCGGACGATAGGCATTCGGCGCGGGAATAACGAGTGAACCGGCCGTGGCCGGGCCATAACCCCTGCGGCCGGCGCTATAGGTGGCGGAGGCCGCAGCGCCGGTCATGCCGTGCCAGCTCTGCGCGAAAGCGACGATCTCATGCCCGCCGGTCACAAGCTTCGCCATGCGGATCGCCGCCTCGTTGGATTCAGCCCCGGTGGTCAGCAATTGCACGCGATCAAGACCCGGCGCGAGCGCCGCCAGCCGCGCCGCCAGGTCGACGACAGGGCGCGACAACATGCCGGAAAAGAGATGGGCGACCGATGCCATCTGCCGGTTGACGGTGGCAACGATATCCGGATGGGTATGCCCGATCAAAGCGCTCATCTGGCCGGAGGTGAAATCGAGAATGGCGCGCCCATCCGCATCGTAGACGAAACTTCCCTCAGCCCGTTCGACGATGATCTCCTCGAAGGCCGGTCCGTAGCGGGTCAGATGTTTATTGGCGGCCTCCCAGAAAGCCGGTTCGTCATTGAGCGAGGCGAAGTTCTTCGCAAGCTTGTCCATGGCATATTCCCCAAGAGTTTATCTTGCGGAAACATAACAACCCATTGCCACCTCAGTCCAATTGATAGTATTTTACTCCGATATCGATAATTTTGATATCGCCATGCTCGACCTTACGCTGCTGAAGAACTTTATCATTGTCGCTCGCGCCGGCTCCATCAGCGTCGCCGCAGCGCAGATCGGACGCACCCAATCCGCGCTCAGCACCCAGATGCAGCGGCTGGAAGAGCTGGTCGGCCATACCCTGCTCCAGCGAACGGGTTCGGGAGTGCGCGTAACTGCGGCGGGCGAGAGACTGCTTGCCCATGCCAGCGCCCTGCTTGCCCGGCATGATGAAATCCTTGCCGATATGGGCGAGGCGACGCTGCAAGGAACCGTGAGCCTTGGCTGCCCTGAAGATTATTCCATCGCCTTCCTGCCGGAACTGCTGAGAGGCTTCTTCGGCACCTACCCGAAAGTCGATCTGCGCATGGTCTGCGCACCCACGACGGAACTGCGCCCCCTCCTACAACGCCGCCAGATCGACATGGCGCTGGTTTCGCAATCCGATCCGGATCACCGCGACGTGCTCCGCAGGGAAAGCTTCGTCTGGGTGGCGGACAGGCCGGAGCCGGATCTCCTCGCCAAGGATGTGCTGCCGCTGGCGCTCTCCGCGCCCGTGACGCTGGATCACCGCGCGGCGTGCGACGCCATGGAAGCCGCCAATCGCCGCTACCGCGTCGCCTTCGCCAGCAACAGCCTTTCCGGCCTCATCGCAATCGCGCGCTCCGGCCACGCCATCAGCGTGCTGACAAGGACAGCCGTTCCAGCCGACCTTCATATCGTCAAAAGCGGGCTACCACCCCTGCCGACGATCGGCATTGCCATCGAGTTTGCCGATACGCAGACATCGTCGGCAGCCAGGGCGCTGGGCGATCACATCCGCACCGTTCTTCCCGGTCTTAGCCTGTAGCGTCAGGTTAATCCGGGCTTCGGAATCGCCTGGAACTTCGCCAGGCTATCAAGCGGCTGCATGCTATCCTTGTACAACGATCCGGGCACCGGGCTTTACCCGGTTGTAGAGGTCGATGATATCCTGATTCAGAAGACGAATGCAGCCGGCCGATACAGCCTTGCCGATTGAGCCTGGATCATTCGTGCCGTGAACACGATAATATGTATCCCTGCCATCCTTATGCATATACAGCGCTCGGGCACCCATCGGGTTCGACGGGCCGCCATCGACTCCATCCTTGTTCGGGCCGTAATGCGCGGGGTTCCTTGCGACCATTTCAGGTGTTGGGATCCAGCGAGGCCAGGCAGCTTTTCGCGCAATAATCGCGTCGCCACCATCGAAGGCGCGCGCAACAGGGCCGACACCCACGGCATATCGGATCGCCTTACCGCCGGGTTGAATCAGATAAAGGAAACGCGCTCGTTGATCGACGATGATCGTACCGGGCTTTTCGTCCGTGGCATAGCTTACGACCTGTCGCACGAAGGCAGGATTCATTTTTCCGGTATTAACGCCGGCAATATGAAAACCGGCATCCGTCTTTTCGCCATACATAAGCACCGGGTCGGTTCCGATTGGGGCTGCCTCCCGATCTTCGACACGCTCATTGGAAGGGCGCGGCGCAGCGCCGGGAATACGGTCGGCATTGCTTGCGCAAGCGGTGAGGAAGATTGTCAACGCGACGGCCATCGGCCTGCGAGGAGAAACAATTAGACGAATCATGGGAGCCTGCTGGAATTGGTTGGAGCCTATAAAACGTGGCTGAAGCTCCAACCTTAAGGCTGCCTTAAACCGTAGTCCGGTCACTCCTGCGGCAGAATAAGCGTCACGACAAAGCCGGAATCAGCCTGACGAAAATCAAGTTCCCCGCCGAGCTTTCGCATCGCCATGTCGACAATCGCCAGGCCAAGGCCGCTGCCCTCGCCATGGGCCGAATGTCCTCGCTTGAACCGCTCCCTCACAGTCGCCTGATCTTCCGGGTTTATGCCCTGCCCTTGATCCGTCACGTCGATTTCGACCTCGGGACCGTTCTTCAGTGCACAAATCTCAACGCTTGAGCCCTCCGGCGAATACTGAATCGCATTCTCGATCACGTTGCGCAGCGCCAGACGCAGGAGATTGACGTTTCTCAAGGTCACCATTTCATCCGGTTGCATGCGAAGCTTCACGGAGATGCCACGCCTGCTGCTCTGGGCTTCAAGATCGGACCGAATGTCCTCCATTATCCCTGCGAGCAGCACCGTCTCGATCCCGTCGCCGCGATCCGCCGAATCGACGAGCGCCAGGTCGATAAGCTGGCGGACAAGACGCCCGGTCCGGTCAACGCTCGTCGAAATATGCGCCAGCGCCTTGTCTCGAACATCATCCTCCTTACTCCGCAGCGCCACCTGAGCCTGGGTCTTCAATCCGGCAAGCGGGGTCTTCAACTCGTGGGCGGCATAGGCGATAAACGTCTTCTCACGCTCACGGGCTGCCTCCACCCGCAGGAAGAGGGAGTTCAGCGATCTAAGCAATGGCTTGATTTCACTGGGCGTGTCCCTGTTTTCGATGGCGTGCAGTTCATCCGCAGACCTCAACCCCAGTGACATAGCGATCCTGTTGAGCGGTCCCAGCCCCTGTCCAACACTCAGCCAGATCAGCACCGCAAGGATCGGCAAAATGGCAACGGCCGGAACGAGCTGCCCCTTGACCACATCGGCAACCAGCCTGTCGCGTATCTCCAGACTGTCGCCCACAAGAACACGGGCATTGAGGTTCGGATTCACAACCGCAAAGACACGCCATCGGACACCATCGACGATGGTTTCGCTAAACCCGTCGCGATTGTCTGTTAGCGATTCACGCGGCGCACTTTCCGACCGGCTGACGAGTTGCCCCTGAAGCGACCATATCTGGCAGGAGAGCTGTCGTCGGTAGTCCCCCTGGAGATCGAACGACGAGGCGGCGTCGGTGGCTTTCGTGTCGTCCACGGCGGCAGCCACATCGATATGGTGATCGGTAAGGAGCGAGCTGACCATGCGGGCGGCTTCCATCAGTCGCGCGTCCAGCACCCGCTCGACCTGATGCTGCACACTGAAATAGGTCCACATGACGGCAAGCAGCCAGAGGGCTCCCGTCGTCGCCAGCAGGATCGCAAAAAGCCGCAAACGGATCGAACGCATCAGGGCATCCCCAATCTGTAGCCAACCCCGCGCACCGTTTCGATGGCGGCACTTCCAAGTTTGGCGCGCAGCTTATGCACATGCACCTCGATCGTATTGCTCTCCACATCCTCCTGCCAGCCGTAGAGACGCTCTTCCAGTGCCTGTTTGGAGTGAATTGCCTGGGGACTTTCCATCAGCGCATGAAGGATCGAGAACTCGCGGCGCGACAGGATTACGGTCGACCCATCCCGAAGAACCTGCATCGAAGCGGGATCCAGCGTCAGCCCTCGCAGGCTGATCTGCGCACTCGCCCGCCCGGCCGCACGGCGCATGATCGCCCGCAGACGGGCGGCAACCTCATCCAGATCGAAAGGTTTGCCAAGATAATCGTCGGCGCCCGCATCCAAACCATCGATGCGGTCTCCAACCTCATCCTTGGCCGTCAGGAGCAGGACGGGAATCCGGTTTCCACTGCGACGCAAGCCGTTCAGGACATCCAGCCCGGAACCGTCCGGCAGCATTCGATCAAGAACGACCGCATCGAAATTATCCGTCGCCAGCGCCTCCGACGCGTCGGCGGCCGTTGTCACGCCGTCCGCGACGAAGCCGCTCAGCTTCAAACCTTCCCGTAACCCGTCGAGCAGGATCGGATCATCTTCGACAATGAGAATTCGCAATCACGCCTCCGCAAGCGGTCCATCCAATCTTGCCATGCGCGCACCAGCTTAAGCCTGCCTTAAGCTCCCGGCGAGATCAGTCCCGGCATGGAAGAATACATGAAAGGATATGCCGGATGCGCATATTGGCGTTCACATTTGTGATCCTGGCGCTTTTCAGGGTCGTCTCCCCGGCGTCCGCGATGGAAACACCACTTGCCATGGACCAGGCGTTCAAGGCAACGGTCGAGCGGGGAAACGACGGCCGCGCCATCATTCGCTGGGCGATCAATGACGGCTATTATCTCTACCGTGACTATCTGAGCGCAGAAGGCGAGGACGGCCGCAAACTGGAAATCCAGTCCCTCCCCGGAGAGATGAAAGAAGACCCCAGTTTCGGCTTTACCGAGATTTTCTACAAGACCGCAACGGCATCGGTCGCCGAAGCGCCGGCAAAATTCCGCCTTACCTATCAGGGTTGCAAGGACAAGGGGCTCTGCTATCCGCCGACCACCAAAACGGTCGATATGGCAAGCCTGACCGTGGGCGCTGAAGGTGTGTTTTCCCAAAACAGCTTCGCCAAAGCCGCACAGGCTTCGGCCGGCGTCTCCATGGACGCCACACAGGAAGGATTTTCACTGGCGGAGGATAACGCGCAGACAGCGGTCGATCTGCTGCTGGCGGATGGCGGATTGATCCTGCTTCTTGCCGGATTTCTCGGTTTCGGATTGCTGCTCGCCTTCACGCCATGCGTTTTCCCGATGTATCCTATCGTTGCGGCCCTGCTCGCCCGGGAAGGGGAAAAATTGACCGCGCGGCGCGGCTTCCTGTTGTCCCTGTCTTATGCGCTTGCGCTTGCATCCGCCTTCGGGCTGATGGGAATGGCCGCCGCATGGTCAGGGCAAAACCTGCAGGTCGCACTGCAGTCGACCTATGCCGTAGCCGCGATATCCACCCTGTTCGCCGTCCTCGCGCTCGCAAATTTCGGCCTTTTCCACATTCAGCTTCCAGCCGTGATCTCTGCCCGGTTCGCGAAATCGCCGCAGGGTGCTAGCACGATTCCCGGCGCGATGCTGCTCGGCTTCTCCTCGGCATTGCTCATCGGACCTTGTGTCACGGCTCCCCTGGCGGGTGCGCTTCTCTACATTGCCCGCACCGGCGATATCGTCATCGGCGCCGCCGCACTATTCGCCCTTGGACTGGGCAAGGGAATTCCCCTCGTCATCATGGCGACCGCAAGCGGCAAGGCGCTGCCGAAAGCAGGGCTGTGGATGGAAAAAGTGCGCCAGATTTTCGGCTTCATGTTTCTGGCCACCGCGCTTTGGCTGGCAACGCCGCTCATGCCGGAACGGCTGACATTGCTCGGATGGGCAATACTTGCCCTTTCCTTCGGCGTTTTTGCCTTCGGTGCAGGGACCGGCGATCCGAAGTCCGGTGTGAGCGTGCTTTCCCGCACCACGGGTCTCGCATCCATCATCTGGGCAATTCTGATCTTCATCGGTCTCGGCATCGGTGCAACGGATCCGCTCTCTCCCCTGAAGCCGCTGAGTTCCGCCAGCGGCTCCGGATCGCTCGCATCGATAAAGAAAAGCGACTTCGAGAAGGTTTCCTCCATCGCAAGCCTGGAAGCCCGGCTCGACAGCTCGCCGCCACAGGAACCGACACTCCTTTATGTCACAGCCGACTGGTGCGTGACCTGCCGCACGATCGAACGCTCACTTTTAACCGCACCCGATGTGGTTGAAGCGTTGAAGGGAGTGAACCTCGTCAGCCTGGACCTGACAAAACTGGACGCGAATAAACAGGCGTTGCTTTCGACATTGAAAGTAGTCGGCCCGCCCACGATGGTTTTTCTCGACAGCAACCGAAACGAGCCGGAAGCAACGCGGCTGATCGGCGAATTCTCGGCCGCAGATCTGGCAGCATCGGCTCGCAGGGCGCAGGGCTCGCGTCCGTGAACGACGTTGCGATCAATCCTGCCGCATTGCCGGCATCCCAATAATCCAACAAGGAGAATTCTGATGTTTTCACGACGCGATTTCATTGCCGGCGGACTGGCGGCTTTTAGCGGAGCGCTGTTGTCTGCAGGAGACGGCTTCGCACAGCAGGTCAGCACGGAGGAGGTGTTCTTCGACAGGGACGCACCCGTGCTTGGAAATCCCAAAGGCAAGGTCACGATTGTCGAATATTTCGATTATCAATGCCCCTATTGCAAGACTTCACATGCCATGGTGAAAAAGGTTGTCGCCAATGACGGCGACGTCAGGCTTGTTTTGAAGGACTGGCCGATCTTTGGTGGCGCATCAGTCTTCGCGGCGCAAGCGGTACTGGGGGCCGCCCAGATCGGTCAATATGAAATCGCCATGGAAGCGCTGATGAAAACAAAGGCGCGTATTTCCGAAAACGATGTCGAAAAGGCTCTGACCGGCGCCGGATTGGCGATGAAAGACATCGCCGCGGCGGTGAACAGCAACAACAGGAAAATCTCCGCGCTGCTCGATCGAAACTATCGCCAGGCGCTCGCCTTCAACTTTGTCGGCACGCCATCCTTCGTCATCGGCAAGACGATCTATCCCGGTGTTCTGGATGAGAAAGGCCTCAAGGCCGCGATTAAACAGGCCCGGTCATAATTCGGAAATCTCGCCCGGAACAACGCCCCTCCCTGTCATCTCGATTGTCAGGGAAGTTGCCAGTGAAATCGTCATAAGGACCTCCTCGATGCCCCGTTAGAATCCTCGCTTCCGGTCTGCACGCCTCACTGAGAGAAAACGTTCGTTTTGGCAAACGTTTCGAGCGCGGTTTTTAGAACGTGACGCCGCCGATTGTGTGGGGGTAACACTAAACCCTCTTAAAAAAGTAGTGTCCCACACCCCACACGTCACCGCCCTCATGCCCGAAAAGCCCGGCGGTCGCCAGGAAGAACAATCGCCATCGCCTTTCCCACAGCCGGGCGTCGGCGCCATAGGTTTGCTGCAGAATGGGTCGGATACGGTCAATTTTTTTGTCGAAATTTTCGAGCCAATCGAGCGCTGTCCGACGATAGTGCGACCCTGACCAGCGCCACTCCTGCTCGACGGTGAAAAGCTGACTGAAGCGATGGGGAAGGTCGAAGGCCGGCATGATGCCGCCGGTGAAGAAGTGCCGGGCGATCCAGTCGGCAGGATTGTTGTGGTCAAAACGATAGGATCGGTCGCGGTGGTTAAACACATGCAGGAAAAACCTGCCGTCCGGCTTCAGCCACGAGTGAACACGCTCGAACAACACGCGCCAATTCGACATATGCTCGAACATTTCCACCGATACGACACGGTCGAATCGATCTCCCGTCGTAAAATCATTCATATCGGCCGTCACGACAGAAAGGTTTGAAAGCCCCCGTTCTCGGGCACGACCGATTATATATTCGCGCTGCGACACGGAATTCGAGACTGACACGATGCGCGCATTTGGGAAGCGGCCGGCCATATAAAGGGATAACGAACCCCATCCGCAGCCGAGTTCCAGAATATCCATGCCGTCCTCAAGGCCGGCATGGGCCGAGGTCTGGGCCAAAGCAACATTTTCAGCTTCATCCAGCGTCGTCGTGGCATCGTCATAATAACAGCAGGAATATTTGCGCTGCTCTCCCAGAACGAGCGCGAAAAATGCCGCTGGCACTTCATAATGCTGTTTGTTTGCATCGTCGGTATGGCTGGCGACGGGAAACTTTACCATATCCGCCGCGAAAACCTCTTCCGCATCCGCTGGAATAGCGGCAAGCCGCCGCTTCGTTCGTGCACAGAGCATATCTATTCCGGCCAGCGTCACGCCGTCGCTGAGCGGCGCGCGCTCGGCGGCGTTGATGGCGAGTGCGAGCATGTTCATGGCCTGTCCTCGTTCTTGCGCGGCCCCGGAAAAAAGGCGTTGACGCGTTTTTGAAGGGCGCGGAATTTTTCCCCGCGCGATTGCAACATATGGTCTTCAAGCGGCGGAATGCCGGAGACATGGACAAGCAGCCAGTACATCATCGCCGGTGCCGCGAGCGATACCCATGACAAGGGCTGCCCCTGAATGGCCAGCAGCGGAAAACCGCACCAGAAAAGCCATTCGAAAAAATAGTTGGGGTGACGGGAATAACGCCACAGGCCGGTTTCGCAGACACTGTTTTTTGCCGCTGCGGTCTTTCTGAATTTCGAGAGCTGGGCGTCGGAGAGCGCTTCGCCTGCCAGCGCGCCAAGGGCAACCACCATGGCGATAACGTCAACCATACGCGGAAACACATGGGTGTTGCTTGCCGCAAGATAGACCGCAAGAACGAGCACGAAAGCGGCGATTGCCTGTATCTGCAGGAAGATGAATAGCCGCAGGGCGGCAGCGCTCCCCCATTGCTCCATAAGCTTTGCATAGCGGGGATCCTCCCCGGCTCCTCGCGTGCGCATGCCGATATGGCCGGCAAGCCGCAGGGACCAGACAACGACCAGGAAAAGTACAGCACCGCGCCGCCAGCCGTCTCCACCAGCGAAAACAACGGCGAAAATTCCGCCAAACCCGACAGTTGCCGCCCAGACCGTGTCGATCCAGCCGCTTGAACCGGTTGCTCTCTGCAACGCCCAAGCACCCGCCATCAGAAGCGACATGAGAATGGCAAGCGCCAGGACTACAGAAAACATCACTAATTCGCTCGCCATTTTGAATGGTTTGAGGTCGGGTTTCGTGATGGCAAATACGAGCGGACCCGCAAAAGAGTTTCAGGCGCCGGACAAAATTTCAAAAAATCGGTGCGCCGGTGAAACTGATCGGGCGGCCTCCTCGTACATGTCGCGGTCCCCAGGACTGGATTGGCAGCGCGATAGCGAGGAAAAATGGTCGACACCGAAGCGAAAAAAGAACAAAGCCGCCGCATCGCCGTCGTCGGAACGGGAATTTCCGGTCTGTCGGCGGCCTGGCTTTTGTCGCAACGACACGATGTAACTGTTTTCGAAGCGGCTGACCGCATCGGAGGCCACACCAATACGGTGACGTTCAGCACAGACCGCGGACAAGTCCATGTCGATACCGGATTCATTGTCTATAACGAGCAGACCTACCCCAATCTCACGGCGCTTTTTAAGCAACTGGGCGTGGCGACCGCAGCTTCGAACATGTCTTTCGCCGTTTCTCTGAATGATGGCGGTTTCGAATATTCCGGCGGAACGGGCCCCGGCCTGCTGGCCCAGAAGTCCAACATCCTGAGGCCACGTTTCTGGGCGATGCTTGCTGACCTTTTGCGCTTTTACCGCAATGCCCCGCGCGACCTGCATTTGATGGGCGATCTGTCTCTCGACGAATATCTCACCCGCAACCGGTACGGTTCAGCGTTCCGCGACGATCATCTTTACCCCATGGCTGCGGCCATCTGGTCCACGCCGGCCATGGAGGTCGGCCGTTATCCGGCGGCGCATTTCATCAAATTCTGCCGCAATCACGGCCTGCTGTTGCTGCGCAATCGGCCGGTCTGGCGCACAGTCGTCGGTGGCTCGCGCGAATATGTGAAACGCATTACGGCGCCGTTTGCAGATCGAATTCTCCTCTCGACGCCGGTGAAGCGCATCCACCGCCTGCCGGACGGCGTCGAAATCACCACTGCGGACGGCAAAGCCGTGCGCTTCGATGATGTGGTGATAGCAACCCATGCGGATCAGGCGCTCGACATGCTCGCCGATGCAACACGCACCGAACGGCGCATTCTTGGCGCTTTTGCCTACACCCAAAACCGCGCCGTGCTTCACACCGACAGCCGTTTCATGCCGCGCCGCCGCGCTGCCTGGTCAAGCTGGAACTATGTGGCCGACACGCGCATTAAAACGAGCCTGCCGAGCATTACCTACTGGATGAACAGACTTCAGCCGCTGGGTGAAACCCCGGACATTTTCGTAACGCTGAACCCGGAGCGAGAACCGGATCAAGGAAAAATCATCGCCGAGGAAACCTATCACCATCCGGTTTTTGATGCTGGCACCGAACAGGCGCGTCAGGAGCTATGGGCCCTGCAGGGTCTGCGAAACACCTGGTTCTGCGGCGCTTATTTCGGATCCGGTTTTCATGAAGATGGTCTTCAGGCCGGCCTTGCCGTCGCCGAAGATCTTGGCGGCGTATCCCGTCCATGGAAGGTTGCTGACGACAACGGCCGGATCATCCGCCTGGATTTGGCGACGATTGCGACAGACACGGAAATCATGGAGGCGATGGCATGACGCCTCCCCTCACCTCGGCGCTTTTTCCCGGCCATGTAACGCATGCGCGCTTGAAGCCGAAAACCCATAAGCTCGCCTACCGGATTTATTCGCTGCTCCTCGACCTCGATGAGTTGAACGTGCTCGACCGGAAATTGCGATTTTTCTCCGTAGACCGGTTCAACCTGTTCTCGTTTCACAGCAGGGACCGCGGCAACCGCAGCGCCATCGGGCTGCGCCAGCAGATCGAGGCAGCCATGACGGCGGCAGGCATGGCAGTGGACGGAGGCCCGATACGTCTGCTCACCATGCCGCGCCTGCTTGGGTGGGCCTTCAACCCACTCAGTGTCTTCTTCTGCTACGGGCGCGACTTGTCGCTCAAAGCTATCCTCTGGGAGGTGGACAACACGTTTGGCGAGAGACACTCATACCTGATCCCGGTGGAAGCCGGCAAATCGACCGAGATCGTCCAGCAATGCGACAAGGCCTTTTATGTCTCTCCATTCATGGACATGGATCTCCACTATGTTTTCCGCGTCGCCCCGCCGGGCGACAGGCTGAAAATCGTCATCGATACTTTCGACAAGGACGGCCTGATCCTGACCGCCCGGCATCTGGCCCGGCGTGTCGAATTGACGGACGGTGCGCTTCTGAAAGCTTTCTTCGCCATTCCCCTCCTGACGCTCAAGGTCATTCTGGGCATTCATTGGGAGGCCCTGAAAATTTGGCTGAAAGGCGTGCAGTTCAGAAAACGGCCGCTGCCGCCTGCCGGTCCAGTCTCCTTCCATCATCCTTCATCGTCGCAAATCGAGGCCAAAATTCATGACCCCGTTTGACAATCTCACGGAATTATCGGCGAAGAATACGCGCCTGAACGACCGCATCAGCCCAGGCATGTGGCTCATCAACCGGCTGTTGAGCAATATCGACAGGGGAAGATTACATGTCATTCTTCCCGGCGGCGGCATCATTGAAAGATCCGGCGCAACGAATGGCAGCGAGGCGATCCTTGTCCTGCATAGCTGGCGCGCGATCCGGCGAATGCTGCTGAACGGCGACATCGGCTTTGCCGAGGGTTTCATCGAAGGCGACTGGACCACACCAGATCTGACGGCGCTGATCCGCTTTGCGGCCCAAAATCGCGAGGCGTTCGCAAGGTCAATGCGCGGCAGCCTGCCGATGCGCCTTCTCAACCGCACTGCGCACGGGTTGAATGCCAATACCAGACGCGGCAGCCGCCGCAATATCGAAGCGCATTATGATCTCGGCAACGAGTTTTACCGGCAGTGGCTTGATCCCTCCATGCTGTATTCTTCGGCGATTTTCGATGACACGACGTCTACGCTCGAAGCCGCACAACTGAAAAAACTGGAACGTATCGTCGATAAACTGCAATTGAGCGGCGGCGAGAACATATTGGAGATCGGCTGCGGCTGGGGCGCACTCGCCATTCACCTTGCCACGCAGGCCAAAGCCAACGTCACCGGCATCACTCTCTCCCCCTCCCAGTTAAAATGGGCAAAAAATGCGGTGGAAAAAGCCGGCAGCACAGACCGCATCGATCTGAGGCTGCAGGATTACCGCGACCTGAACGGCCAATTCGACAGGATTGTCTCCGTCGAGATGTTCGAAGCAGTCGGCGAGGCCTATTGGCCGAGCTATTTCGAAACGCTGAAAAGATGCCTGAAACCGGGCGGCAGTGCGGTGCTGCAAATCATTTCGATTGAAGAAAGCCGCTTCGATACATATCGGCGCAAAGCGGATTTCATTCAGAAATACGTCTTTCCCGGCGGCTTTCTGCCCTCAGATGCCGCGCTCGAAAAAGCGGTCGACAAAACCGGCCTTAAGCTCACCGATAAGGAACTTTTCGGCCAGTCCTACGCGCTCACGCTCGCCGAGTGGCGCCAGCGTTTTCATGCGCGGTGGCAGGCGATTTCCCTGCTCGGCTTCGATGACCGCTTTCGACGGCTTTGGGATTATTACCTTTGCTATTGCGAGGCGGGCTTTGCCGAAGGGAGCATAAATGTGGGCTTCTACACGATCGAACACAGATAAGGCGGGACCAAACTGCGGAGAGAGACAATGATGATCAACAGATTAACGGTTGCTTCCGTCCTATGGCCACTGCTGGCCGCGTCCAGCGCGACGGCGGCCGATATCGACGGCAACTGGGCACGCGGAGACGGCAAGGCGAAAGTACTGATTGCGCCCTGCGGTGAAAATATCTGTGCCACAAACACCTGGATCAAGCCGGGCACCCCGAAGGAAAAGGCCGGGGACCGGCTGATCATGGACATAAAGCAGACAGAGGCAGGCAGCTATTCCGGCACCGCTTTCGACCCCCAGCGGGATAAATCCTACAGGATAACAGTGACAATAAACGGCAACGGCATGACCACGAAAGGCTGTATCGTCGCCGGTCTGCTGTGCAAAGGCATAAATTGGACAAGGATCAACTAGCCACATCTACACGTTGCTTCGCCCGCCATCGTCGCTCCCTTATCGATGCCCTGCAAAGGAAAACACCAATGAAAACCTATGTCGCAGCCTACCTTTTTACCCTCGTCGCCTTTCTGGTGGTTGATTTCATCTGGTTGAGCACGATGGCGTCGCGCCTTTACCGCCCGGCCATCGGCGATCTTCTGGCAGAAAACTTTCGGCTTGCTCCGGCGGTCGTCTTTTACCTCATCTATGCCGCCGGCCTGACCTTTCTTGCGGTTCGCCCGGCCTTTCAGACAGGAGAATGGACGACCGCGCTGCTCTATGGCGCAGTGGTCGGCTTCATGGCCTATGCCACTTACGACCTGACCAATCAGGCGACGCTCAAAAGCTGGTCCACGACCCTGACCGTCGCCGATCTTCTATGGGGAACCTTCGTCTCCGCGGCAGCGGCTACAATCGGCTATTTCCTCACGGTGCGGCTGGTCGGCCCGCTGGAAAATCCGACGGGCCTGTGATGACGACATCCCCTCTTACCGGCCGCTTAAGTGCGATAACCCTGCGGCCCAGTCGTTGCCAGGTTCGCAGCATGAGCATGCATCTCTTGTCTTCCTGCGAAATACGATCCTATAAAGGAGGCGCAGCAAGGAAGGTTCGAATGCAGGGCACAGAGATCGCAAGCCTTATTAACCGCGTCGGCATGGGTGATCGTTCAGCATTCGTCTCGCTTTATCAGGCAACCAGTCCGAAGCTTTTCGCGATCTGCCTGAAAATCCTGCGTGACAGAACGGAAGCCGAGGAGGCGCTGCAGGAAATCTATATCAAGGTCTGGCAGCGGGCCCGGACATTTGCCGCCAGCGCCGGCAAACCCGCCACATGGCTTGCCGCCATTGCCCGCAATCATGCAATAGACACGATCCGCGCCCGCAAGCCCATAACCGACGACATCGAAGAAGCCTACGATCTTGCCGACGAGAGCGCCCGCGATCCTGAGCAGCAGATCGTTCTCGCCGATGAAGGCCGCAGGATCGAAGCCTGCATGCGCGAGCTTGAGACCGTACACGCGCAGGCGGTGCGTCGGGCCTATGTCGAGGGCTTGAGCTATCTCGAACTCGCAGAAGAATTGCGCGTGCCGCTCAACACGGTCAGAACCTGGCTGCGACGCAGTCTTCTCAAACTCAGAGAGTGCATGCAGCGATGACAACGGGCGAACAGAGCGGCGGCAAGCATTCGCACGACGACATCCTCGCCGGTGAATATGTCCTGGGCGTGCTGCCGCTCGAAAAGCGCCGTGAACTGGAACGACGCATGCAGGACGACGCGGCCTTCGCACAGCTGGTGCAGCGCTGGGAGGCGGAATTTTCCGACTTCAATGCCGATTACCAGGAGCAGGCACCGAGCGCCGCTGTTCTTGCGCGTATCGAAGAACGCCTGTTCGGCGGCAGGACCGTCAATACCAATGGCAGCCTCTGGAATTCCGCGTCCTTCTGGCGCTGGATCTCGGTTGCCACCAGCGCAACCGCCGTGGCCGCCATCGTTTACGCCGCCTTCCCCGAAAAATGGCAGGGCGCCACTCCGTTGGTGGCCGAACTTGCAACGACCGACAGCCAGGTTAATCTCCTCGCCTCCTACGATGCGGAATCCGGACGGATGCACATTGTGCCTGTCGCAACCGGCAAGACCGACGAAAAATCGCTGGAACTGTGGCTGGTGATGGATGGCGGCAAGACCCGCTCGCTCGGCGTCTTCCAGCCCGGCACGAATGGCGATCTTATAATCCCCGCCGACATGCGCAACAGCATCACCGAAGGCACCACCTTCGCGATCAGCGTCGAACCTTTCGGCGGCTCGCCGACTGGTCAGGCAACCGGCCCTGTTATCGCTGTCGGCACGGCGCGATGGGGATGAAGGTTTAACGCTTCCCGATTTCGAGGCGAGTCCCGATGAACGCGTCACGGATACGGGATGGGTCGTAACGGTCAATCTCCGAAGCCGACAATGCCCTTGATTTCGGTGAACCCGTACAGACCGATCCCGCGCGGGCGCAAATCGCGCGCGGCCGTTGCGCAGTTCGCCCCTCCTCCGTGGTCGCAGACAACATCGCCCGCATCACCGCACTGGCCACAGAAGCAAAGGCGACGACAGCGCCGGACATTCTGGTTTTCCCGGAACTGTCGCTGACCGGGCTTGAGGCTCCCCACACCCGGGCGGAACCGCTTTCTACCACCAACCTCGATACACCCTATCCGACGAACATTGTCCGGCGAAAGGATCTTGTCGTCATGCGTCAACCACATCACTATCAGCCTCTCGTCAAATGGCATCAATGAGAGACCGACAAGATGTCCACGTTCACATTCGCGACTGTCTCGCAGATAATCGCAGGCCCCGGCAGTATCGCAAGGCTTTCGGAGCTGAAGACCGGGCTCGGGTCGCGTGTTCTGGTAATTTCAGACGATGGCGTCGTCAGGGCTGGGCTTGCTCAACCCGCCCTTGCGAGCCTTTCGGAGGGCGGAGCCGAAACATCGATCTTCACCGGCGTTGTCGCGGATCCTCCGGAAACCGTCATCCACGACGCTGTAGCGCGTGCAATCGATTTCGGTGCCACCGGCATACTGGGCATCGGTGGCGGCTCATCGCTCGATGTCGCGAAACTCGTGGCCCTGCTGGCCAGGAGCGGTGAAGCACTCGGCGATATTTACGGCGTCGGCAAGGTGACCGGGGAACGCCTGCCCCTCGTGCTGGTGCCGACGACGGCAGGTACCGGATCGGAAGTCACGCCGATTTCCATCGTTACCACGGATGCACATCAGAAAAAGGGCGTGGTGTCGCCAACCCTGCTGCCGGATGCGGCGATCCTCGACGCAAGCCTGACCGTCGGCCTTCCTCCAGCGGTGACGGCGGCGACGGGAATTGACGCCATGGTCCACGCCATCGAGGCGTTCACCTCCGCCAGTGCGAACAACAATCCTGTTTCCCGCACCCTTGCCAAAGAGGCGCTCCGGCTTCTTGGAGCGAATATCGAGATCGCCGTGAATAACGGGGCCGAGATGGTTGCCAGACAGGCCATGCTGCTGGGTGCGATGCTGGCCGGTCAGGCCTTTGCCAATTCGCCGGTTGCGGCCGTTCATGCTCTCGCCTACCCGATTGGCGGCCTCTATCATGTTCCGCACGGGCTCTCCAACAGCCTGGTCCTGCCACATGTGTTGCGTTTCAACGCAACGGTGTGCGGGGATGCCTATGCGGAATTGGCGCCATGTCTTTTTCCTCAGCTGGAGTCTGCCGACAGGTCCGGCCGACTTGCCGGCTTCCTGGAAGGGCTGGCCTTGCTCCCCGGGCGCCTGAACCTGCCGGTGAGACTGAGAGATGTTGGGATACCAAAAGACGGGCTTGCCTTGCTGGCGGAAAGTGCGATGGAACAGACCCGCCTGCTGGTTAACAATCCACGGACGGTGCTGCTGTCCGATGCCGCCAGAATCTACGAAGATGCTTGGTAGGCAAAGGTAAGCGCCGCCTTATCTCCACTTCGATCCGGCTCCGGTGAAACAGACAAATTTTAAAGAGGTTATAAAACCGTGTTGACTCGGCCGAGCTTTTAGACTTCTTTGTAAACCGGTTTAGTAAATCGCTTTACAAACCGGATAGAGGTCGAAAAGACCCGATAGAGTGGAACAGAAAGCGGGAGTGTGATGGCGCGGAACCATGCGACCAGCCTCAAAGATGTCGCCTTGGCGGCAGGCGTTTCAGTTGCGACCGTATCGCGGCTTCTGAACGGCACGCTGGAGCTGCCGCCAGAAACGAAAGCGCGCATCGAGGCCGCTATCCGTGAACTCAATTACGTGCCCAATCCCCATGCCAGACGGTTGAGCCGAGGGCGCTCGGACACGATCGGCCTTGTCGTTCCTGATATTGGAAACCCGTTTTTCGGCATGCTCGTTGCGGCCGTCGAAGAAGAAGCCGACAGGCGAGGACTTGCCCTCTCGCTTTTCGCCACGCTGAACCGTACGGGTCGGGAATTGTCGTATCTTCGTCTGCTTGCCCGCAATCATGTGGATGGGCTCGTTTTCATCACGAACCACCCCAATACCGACGAACTGGCGGAGCTGATCAATACCACCGGCAAGGTGGTGGTGGTCGATGAAGACGTGCCCGGCGCCACCGTGCCGAAACTCTTCTGCGACAATGAGCAGGGTGGTCGCCTGGCGGGCGCGCATCTGGCTATGCATGGGCATAAACGTGTCCTTTATGTCGGGGGACCAGAGGACATGATCAGTACGGAGCGTCGTTTTCGCGGCCTCAAATCTGCTCTCACCGAGCGTGTGGCGGAGGCAGAGCTTTCGATTTCCAGATATTGCGGCGCCTATACCGTGGAATTTGGCCGGGCTGCCGCGCGCCGCTTTCTGGATGAGGGGCGACCGGCAACGGCGGTTTTCGCCAGTTCGGACGAAATCGCCATCGGATTTGTCGAGGTTCTGCGTTCCGAAGGCGTGCGCATCCCGCAGGACGTGTCGATGATAGGTTTCGACGACGTCGGGCCGCTGCATCTTTTTGCGCCGCCGCTCACCGCCATTCGCCAGCCTGTCAGCGCCATTGGCCAACGCGCCCTGTCGCTTTTGCTCGAAACCAATTGGGACCAAGAACCTCCTTTGCTGTCAGAGGAGCTCTTGCCCGTCGAAATCGTCGTGCGTGAATCCGTTGCGCCGCCCGCGATCTAATAAAAAGCAACGAAACCAACAGAGGAAGAACGATAATGCTGAATTTCAAACGTCGATATTTTTCCGCAGCTCTGGCTGCGACCGTCCTTGCCGGCGCGACTTTGTCTGCTGGTCTTGCCAACGCCGCCGAAAAGACGATCGCCCTGGTTCAGATCAACCAGCAGGCGCTGTTTTTTAACCAGATGAATGAAGGCGCGGAGAAAGCCGCCAAGGAAGCCGGCGTCAAGCTGGTGATCTTTAACGCCAACAATGACCCCGCCGCTCAGAACAGCGCGATTGAAACCTATATCCAGCAGAAGGTGGACGGCATTGCCGTGGTCGCCATCGACGTCAACGGCATCATGCCGGCCGTAAAGCAGGCGGCCGCCGCCAATATTCCCGTTGTCGCCATTGACGCCATCTTGCCGGAAGGTCCGCAGAAGGCGCAGATCGGCGTTGATAACGGCAAAGCGGGCGCCGACATGGGAAAATTCTTCCTTGACTACGTGAAGTCCGACATGGGCGGCAAAGCCAAGATCGGCGTCGTCGGTGCGCTAAACTCTTTCATCCAGAACATCCGCCAGAAGGGCTTTGAAGACACCATCAAGGACAAGTCCGGCATCACCGCCGCCGGCGTTGTCGATGGCCAGAACGTTCAGGATACCGCACTTTCGGCCGCGGAAAACCTCATCACCGGCAATCCGGACATGACCGCCATCTACGCCACCGGTGAACCGGCTCTTCTCGGCGCAGTCGCTGCGGTTGAAAGCCAGAGTAAACAGAAAGACATCAAGGTTTTCGGTTGGGACCTGACCAAACAGGCCATCGCTGGCATTGACGCCGGTTATGTCGCAGGCGTCATCCAGCAGGATCCTTCCGCCATGGGTGCAGCGGCGGTCAAGGCCCTCAAGACCGTCTCCGATGGCGGCACCGTGGAAAAGACCATTGCCGTGCCGGTTACCATCGTCACCAAGGCCAATGTCGAACCCTACCGTGCGGTCTTCAAATGATTGCGGCCGGACAGCACACAGGCGCTGTCGACGGCGCCGGGGGAGATCTTCTCTCCCGGCAGCCCGATCGTGAAGCGCGTATCTCCCTGCGCAATATCCGAAAGACCTTTGGCTCGCATCAGGCGCTTCGCGGCGTCGATCTGGATATCTTTCCCGGCGAATGCCTCGGCCTCGTCGGCGACAATGCGGCCGGTAAATCCACCCTCACCAAGGTGATTTCCGGCACCTATATCCCTGATGAAGGCACGATCACAATGGAAGGGGAAGCCATTCGCTTCTCCGGCCCTGCCGATGCCCGCAACCGTAACATCGAAATGGTCTTTCAGGATCTGAGCCTGTGTGACCATATCGATGTCGTGGGCAATCTCTTCCTCGGGCGCGAAATTACCAAAGGTCCGTTTCTCGACCGGCCGACCATGCTTTCAGAAGCTCGCAAGATGCTGGATGCACTGGAAATCCGCATTCCACGCCTCACCTCCAAGGTGGAGAAACTGTCCGGCGGCCAGCGACAGGCAATCGCCATTGCGCGGGCGGCCTCCTTCAATCCGAAAGTCCTGATCATGGACGAGCCGACATCGGCGCTTGCCGTTGCGGAGGTGGAAGCCGTGCTTTCGCTCATCAATCGCGTCAAGGCAAAGGGCGTGTCGGTTATTCTCATCACCCACCGGCTTCAGGATCTCTTCCGGGTCTGCGACCGTATCGCCGTCATGTATGAGGGCACCAAGGTGGCGGAACGCCAGATCAACGATACCAGCCTCGAAGACCTCGTGCGGCTGATCGTGGGAGGGCAACGTCATTGACCGTCTATACTGAACGCGCCAAAGGCTCGCCGCTTTCGGACTTTTTCGCCGAAAATGCGCAAGTGCTTTCCATCGCCGCCTTTTTTGCCCTCTGCATGGTGTTCTTCTCCGCAACCACGGATACGTTTCTGACGGCCGGCAATCTTCTGAACGTGGTCCGTCAGGCCGCGCCCATCCTGATCGTCTCAGTCGCAATGACATTCGTCATCATCACCGGCGGTATCGATCTGTCCGTCGGCTCCATGGTCGCCCTGATCAATGCCGTCGGGGCGATCCTGCTTGCAGCCGGTTACCCCTGGCCGCTGGTTGTCGTCGCCATGCTCGTGCTCGGCGGCGGGCTCGGCCTCGTGCAGGGCTGGTTCATTGCCTATCAGGGTATTCCAGCCTTCATCGTGACGCTTGCAGGCCTCTCCATCCTGCGCGGCGTTGCCCTCTATATCACGCAGGGCTATTCCGTGCCGATACCGGAAGCGCCCGGTTTCTTTTACCTCGGCAGGGGTGATTTCCTCGGCATGCCCGTTCCTGCCCTGATCGGCGTCGTCGTTACCGTGATAGCCTATATCGTGCTTTCCAGCACCCGATATGGTCGTCGCGTGGTGGCTGTCGGCTCCAATCCGGAAGCGGCGCGCCGTGTGGGAATGCCCGCAAAATGGATTCTAGCGTCGGTCTATCTGGCTGCGGGCGTGGCCTCGGCCATCGCCGGCCTCATGATTGCAGCACGGCTGGGGTCCGGATCGTCGAATGCGGCCGTCGGTTTCGAGCTTCAGGTGGTTGCGGCTGTGGTGCTGGGCGGAACTTCACTGATGGGCGGCCGAGGCACCATTCTCGGCACGGTTCTGGGCACCATGACAATCGCCGTGATAGGCAACGGTCTCATCCTCATGCACATCTCTCCCTTCTTCACCCAGATCGTGACGGGCGCCATCATTCTCGCAGCAATCTGGCTCAACACACGCATCTTCACCGCCAACTTCCGCCTCGGCGCGAAGAGAAAGAGATGATGCGATGACCACGGAACTGTCAGAAGGGCATATCCGGTCGGGAAAGATCATGACCGTGCAAGGCGTAATCGCTGCGGACCAGCTTGGCGTCACCCTGATGCACGAGCACATCCTCAACGATTGCCGATGCTGGTGGCACGCCCCCAGGACGCCGGAGCGGCAATATCTCGCCGAAGGCTTCGTCTGCATGGAAATCCTGAGCGAGCTGCGTCAGGATCCCTTCGTCAACAAGCACAATATCACGCTCGATGACGAGCCGCTGGCGATTGCGGAACTGAAGGATTTCGCCAGGGCGGGGGGACAGACTGTCGTGGAGCCGACCTGTCAGGGTATCGGCAGAAATCCGCTGGCGCTGCGACGGATTTCACAGGCGACGGGGCTCAACATCGTCATGGGCGCTGGTTATTACCTTGCATCCTCCCACCCCGAAAAGGTGGCGGGGCTGACCGTCGAAGCCATAGCCGACGAAATCGTGCACGAGGCGCTCCACGGTGTCGATGGGACCGATGTTCGCATCGGCCTGATCGGCGAAATCGGTGTTTCCGCGGATTTCACGGCAGCGGAGGAAAAGTCCCTGCGGGGAGCGGCGCAGGCGCAGGTCCGCACCGGCCTTCCCCTGATGGTTCATTTGCCGGGATGGCTTCGGCTGGGACACAGGGTTCTCGACATCGTCGCGGATGAAGGCGCCGATCTAAACCATACGGTTCTTTGTCACATGAACCCGTCCCACGCGGATATCACCTACCAGAGCGAACTCGCAGATCGCCGCGCCTTCATCGAATATGACATGATCGGTATGGATTTTTTCTACGCCGACCAGCAGGTGCAATGCCCCAGCGACGAGGATGCCGCCCGTTCGATTGTCACGCTGGCGGAGGGCGGTTACCTCGACCGCATTCTGCTGTCTCACGACGTCTTCCTGAAAATGATGCTGACGCGGTATGGCGGCAATGGCTACGCCTATATCCTCAGGCATTTCCTGCCGCGGCTGAAGCGGCATGGCCTCAGCGACGCCACTCTTCAAACCCTCATGCGGGATAATCCGCGCTCGGTCTTCCAGGCAAAGACCTGACGAACCTATGGAAATGGAAAGATCATGACAAAAAAAGTGCTCCTCGTCGGTGAAAGCTGGGTCAGCTCCGCCACCCACTACAAGGGCTTCGATCAATTTGGCAGCGTGACGTTTCACCTCGGTGCCGAACCGCTGGTGAAAGCGCTAGAGGGCAGCGAATATGAGCTGACTTACATGACCGCCCATGATGCGGTGGAAAAATTTCCCTTCGAGATGGCGGGGTTAGATACCTATGACGTCATCATTCTCTCGGATATCGGTGCAAATTCGCTTCTGCTGCCGCCGGCCGTCTGGCTGCAGTCCAAAACCGTGCCGAACCGGTTGAAGCTCATCAAGGCATGGGTGGAAAAGGGCGGCGGCCTGCTGATGGTCGGCGGCTATTTTTCCTTTCAGGGTATTGATGGTAAGGCCCGCTGGCGCCGCACGCCGGTGGAAGATACGTTGCCCGTCACCTGCCTTCCATGGGACGATCGCGTGGAAATTCCTGAGGGCTCGACGGCCGATATTTTGAAACCCGACCATCCAACCGTGGCAGGCCTTTCCGGCGAATGGCCACTTCTGCTGGGGGTGAACGAGGTTGAGGTGCGTGACCGCGCCGATGTCGAGGTGGTTGCACGTCTGCCGGAAGATCAGGGTTCCCATCCGCTGCTCGTCACCGGTCGGTTCGGCAAGGGCCGCACGGCCGCATGGACATCCGACATTGGTCCGCACTGGCTTTCTCCAGCCTTCTGCGAATGGGATGGCTATGGGCGGCTGTGGAAGAACATTCTCGGCTGGCTGACGGAAAAGCCGTGACCAGAGCGGCTACGCCTGCAAAATGGTCATCAGTTCTTGACGACTGGGAAAGGCATCCTGCGTGCCCCGACGGCCAACCGTGATGGCTGCGGCCCTTGAGGCATCCTCAAGGGCACGCGCGTCCACGGCGACGCCGCGAAGCATGGCGGAGGCGAGCGCAACACCCGTGAAGCAATCGCCGGCGCCCGTGGTGTCGACGATTGTGGCGGGCGCAGCCGGCACCTCGATAGCGCCTTCGGCGGACACGAGCGCACAGCCTTGTCCGCCGAGCGTGACGATGACGAGGCCGACACCGGCGCGCAGCAGGCACGCTCCGGCATCGGACCCTCTCTCACCCGTCAGCGCCTCGGCCTCGAGGCGGTTGAGGACGGCGATATCGATGAACGGCAGGACGCTTGCAAACCAGGGCTGAAGCGGCGACGGATTGAAAGCCGTCTTTAGTCCCTTCGATCTCGCCGCATTGAGAATGGCAAGGGTCGTTTCTTCCGAAAGATTGCCCTGCAAAACGAGGAGGTCACCGGAGACGGCGACGGCAAGGGCGTCCAAGGCAGCTTTCTGATCGAGCGCTGCCGCTGCCGAACGGGTAGTGATGATCGAGTTTTCACCGTCGGGGGTGGTCAGGATGATGGAGATATCGCTGGTGGGGCTATCGACGGAAATGAGCTTTGGTGTCAGGCGCTCGCGGGTGAGTGCCTTTTCGATCGCAATCGCACGCTCATCGCTGCCGACGGCGGCGACGAGCGTGGTTTCGACACCGCATCTCGAAAGAACAATGGCCTGGTTGCAGCCTTTGCCACCGAGACTGCGCGAGGCCTGCTCGCCAAAGATTGAAGCGCCCGCATCCGGCAGTGCGGCAATGGAATAGGTTTCATCAAGTGCGATATTGCCGACAACAAAGGCACGCATGGAAAACTTTCGAAAGGGACTGAAATGCAGACCATATCCGACAACGCGGCCAATGCTATCAAGGAAATTTTCGGTCGCAACAAGGCGCTGATCGGCATGATACATTGCCCGGCCTTTCCCGGAGCGCCGCGTTATCGGAACGCAAGCATGGATGCGATCTACGATGCGTGCATGCGCGACGCCGAACGCCTTGTTGAAGGCGGCATGCACGGTCTGATCGTCGAAAACCACGGTGACGTTCCCTTCTCCAAACCAGATGATATCGGACCGGAAACCTCAGCCTTCATGAGCGTGGTGACGGACCGCATCGTTCGCGCCGTCGGCGTGCCCGTTGGTATCAATGTGCTGGCCAATGCTCCCATCCCTGCCCTTGCAATCGCCATGGCGGGCGGGGCGAAATTTATCCGCGTCAATCAATGGGCAAACGCCTATGTGGCCAATGAGGGTTTCATGGAGGGACGTGCAGCCGAGGCGATGCGCTACCGTTCATTGCTAAGGGCGGAGCACATCAAGGTTTTTGCCGACAGCCATGTGAAGCACGGCGCCCACGCCATCACCGCGGATCGCAGCATTGATGAACTGACGCGCGATCTCGCCTTCTTCGACGCCGATGCCGTCATAGCGACAGGCCAGCGGACCGGAAACAGCGCGTCTCTTGAAGAGATCGAGGAGATCGGCGCGGCCACGCATCTGCCGCTTCTGGTCGGCTCAGGGGTCAACGAAGGCAATATTATCGAAATCCTCAAACGCACCAATGGCGTAATCGTGGCGTCATCGCTGAAGGAAGGCGGCGTCTGGTGGAACCCGGTCGAACTGTCCCGGGTACGTTCTTTCGTTGCAGCGGCTCAGCCCGGCCTCGACGGCTGAAAAGGAGACAGCAATGGCAAAACTTTCGATCAACGGCGAAAGACTGCTGGCAAATCTCGATCGATTTGCGGCGATCGGCGCGACTGAAAAGGGCGGCGTCAACCGGCAGGCGCTGACCGCACTGGATCGTGAGGCGAGACGACTGCTGGCGAAACTCGCCATTGATCGGGGGTTTTCCGTGTTTCAGGATCCCCTTGCCAATCTTTTCATTCGGAGGAGTGGCCGCGACGAGAGCCTTGCACCGCTTCTGATCGGCAGCCATCTGGATAGCCAGCCGTCAGGCGGCCGGTTTGATGGAGCACTGGGAACGCTTTCGGCATTCGAGGTTCTCGAAACGCTCGAAGATTTCGGAATAGATACGGAGCGCCCCATTGAGGTGGTCGCCTTCACCAATGAGGAAGGCTGCCGCTTCGCTCCCGGCTGCATGGGCTCCATGGCTTTTGCTTCCGGTAATATCCCCGAAAACTGGCTTCATCTTGCGGCAACGGATGACGGCGCCGGTTTTGCCGGTGAGCTTGACGCCACCCTAAAAAGCCTGCCGGAAGCGACCATGCGCGATCTTGGTTTTCCGGTCTTTGCTTTTGTCGAGGTACATATAGAGCAGGGTCCATCCCTTGAAAAACAGGGCGTGCCCATCGGGATTGTGACGGGCATACAGGGTACACGCTGGCTGGAGGTGTCAATCACCGGCCAGACTGCTCATGCCGGCACAACAGCCCTAGCATATAGACGCGATCCTTTTCATGCCGCGGTCAATGCGCTGGGGTCGCTTTTCCCCGCCATGATGCCGCTGGATCCTGCGGCCCGGTTCACCGTTGGCCGAATGGCGTTGCAGCCCGGTGCCGTGAACGCCATTCCACAATCCGTGACTTTCACCGTCGATATCAGACATCCCTCATCAGAAACACTCGACGAAATGGAGAGCAAAATCCGCGCGATCGTGCACGACGCTGCGATGGACCAAAAATGCGAAGCGACGATTGGACAGATATTCGACATGCCGCCGGCGAATTTCCAGGATGGCATCGTCTCGGCATTGGGCCGCGCCGCGCGGGAGCGCGGTTTTTCGACCGAACGCATGTTGTCAGGCGCATTTCACGATGCACTTTTCATGAACAGGGTCGCACCATCGGCCATGATTTTTGTGCCGTGCCGCGACGGTCTCAGTCATAACGAGGCAGAGCATGTTGAACCTGAACATAGCATAGCGGGATGCAACATGCTTTTCGCTTCGGTTCTTCAAATCCTGTCATAGGTCACCTTCGACGACCGTGGGACAGGATGCTTGCGCATGGCCTGATCAGCTCGCTGGGCAATCCTGCCATTTTCCACAACGTTATCGGTTTCCGACCGAGCTTCGAGGTTTCAGCTCGGCAGATACTCCGTGCTCCAGCTCTGGCTCGCAACACCGTCCTCAAGCAGCTTCTCGATCTCTTTTTCCGTATAGCCGACCTCTTCGAGGACCTTTACGGTTGAGGCACCGTATTTTTCCGCCGGCGGCGGAGAGACGATCGAGCTGCGGCTGGGGCGAATGGCACAGGGATCGAGCTGCGTCACAACGTGGCCGCTTGGATGGTCTGCATAAATGGAGAAAGAATAACTTCCTCTGTCTACACCGTTCGTCCCGTCGGCTTGCCGTGAATAGCGGGATCGCAACGCGTCGATATTGTCGCAAATCACCGCTCCGAAACCTTCCCGTTGGAGCTTCTCCAACCACGATTGAGAGGTATCGCCGGCAAAAATACTGGAAAGAAATGCGTCGCGTTCGTCTTTCGGCAGACTGGCTATTCCTTTGAAGTCGTCCAGGCAGTCAAGCTTTGGCACATCCTGCTCATTTGAGCTGAACAGCAGATAGTCGCCGGAAGCGGTATAATAAAAGCGGGTCAGGGCATCATATCCCGCCACGTACCGACCGGCAGGTTCGTTGAAGAGACTTCTACCGCGATAGTCATAGGAGAATGGAATCTGGAGGAGCCCGCTGTTTGCAGAAAGAGACGTCCGTCCGCGACCAACCCGACCGGTCTTCAGTTTCTGGTAAAGGGCCGCCGCGACCCCCAGTGCACCGCCGAATCCGCACATAACGTCGATCGTACCGACATGCGCATGTTCTTCCGGTTCGTGCATCGAGCCACCGAAACGGAGCATGATGCCGGTCGCTGCCTGGACCAGGTCGTCATAACCGACATAATCGGTCCTCGGGCCACGGCTCACGCCGCTAAAGCAGTCGAGTTTACAGAAAATGGCATCCGGGTTGATTGTTTTCAGCGTCTCGGCATCAAGCCCCATGTTGAAGATCTGATTGTCGGGCGCATTCCAGACGATGACATCGACCGACTTTATCAGGGCCTCGAGCGCCTTTTTACCCTCGGGCGCTTTTATGTCGATGAGCGCCGATTGTTTTCCGCGCATGTGCGACATACCGAAAATCACGGTATTCCAGCAATCGTAGAGAGGCGAGGCAGGATCAAGCTTGATCACTTCGGCACCGAAACGTGCCAGATAATAAACACAATGCGGACCGGCGATCACATTGCAAAGGTCGAGCACACGAACGCCCTGTAGCCAACCGCTGCGATCATCGGGATTGGTTATGCGTGGAAGTTCGGTCTTCTCATTCTTCAGCAGGGATAACGCGGTCGAAAACTCGACCCACCGCCGGGGCATTGGAGAGAGCGCTTCAGCGCCGCTTTCCTCGAGCCAGACGACCGGCCCAGGCTGGATCATGGTCCCATATTCCGGGTCCTTGACATCGATCATAAGACCCGCCGTCTCAGCGTGGTCGTCGTTGATCCATTCCTGCAGCCAGCGCTGCGGAGCGCCGGGAAAGCCGCCACGCCCGAATATGCGCTCCCACTCCTTTGCGGTCCGCGTGATGAACACCTCCTTCATTCTTGCCGCGATCTTGTCGGCCCAGAACTTGGGCAAAGGGTAGACGCCGAGCGATACATCGGATTTCCATTCAGAAGTCGGAAGATATGTATCTTCCTCCTCCGTCAGCCCGTCGGCCACGAGTTCATCGTAGATGCCGAGCGCTTGCAGGCAGCGCTTCGCGTGGTTCTTGTGGCTGGGGCAGACGACGTAAAACATCCGCCCGTCCTTGCAGAGGTAGCTTCTGTAAAAGGGATCCAGAAGTTCCTGCAGATCCTCGTAACTCAGGTTCATCGGCAGGCCTTCGGCCCGGCGGCGGGCGATTTCCTGCTCGCGCTGCGTGATATACCGATCCGGGAGCCCTTCGATCTTGATCGAGTTGTAGCACAGTCCTTCCATGACGGCGCTGGCAAGCGGCACCTCGATGTGATCGCCAAGCCCAGTGCGCTCACGCGCCTGCAAGGCGAGGACTGTTGCAGACGACGCCAGCATGGCGCCATAGGCCGAGGCCAGCGGCAGCGGGGAGAAGGACGGGTTGACGCCCATGAGCACCCGATTGAGGCCCATATCCGTAAAAACGCCGGAGCTTGCCGCGATGACGCTTTCATAGGCGCGCAGCTCACGCCTTTCCTCGTCGTTCGAAGCAAAGCCGGGGATGGAAAGCGTGATCAACTCCGGCCGTTCCTGCCGGAGCGTTGAAAAATTTATTCCGAGCGCCGCAAGTTTGCCCGGGCGAAAATTTTCGATGACAATGTCTGCTTCCGCGATGAGCGCCAACGCCTGATTGCGGCCCTCAGGCACCTTCAGATCGATGTTGACGATGGCTTTGTTGCGATTGAGCGTTGCATTGGCTGGGCTCTGCCAAAGCGGACCGCCAGGGGGATCGATATGCACGACGGTCGCACCCAGATCGCCGAGGATCATGGCCACCGCCGGGCCGGCAATATATTGCCCGAAATCAACCACCCGAACGCCGGAAAGCGGAAGCGTGGACCGTGCGGTCGATGTCATCTCTTTGAACCTCCCCAAGAATTTTCTATGCGTGTGCGTCGGCAATGATCCAGCCGGCCGCCTTTTCGGCAATCATAAGCGTCGGTGCGTTGGTGTTGCCGCTTGTGATCTTCGGCATGATGCCCGCGTCCACGACGCGCAGGCCTGCAAATCCGCGTACCCTGAGGCGACTGTCGACAACTGCCGTCGGATCGTCATCGCGGCCCATTTTCGTCGTGCCCACCGGATGGAAAATGGTATTGGCGATATCGCCCGCAAGCCGCGCCAGTTCCTCATCACTCTGGAACTGCGGACCTGGCTTCCATTCCTCAGGCCGGTATTTTGCCAGCGCTGGCTGCGACACGATTTTGCGCACCTGGCGGAGGCTTTGGGCAGCTATCCCGCGGTCTTCTTCGGTGCTGAGATAGTTCGGCGCAATTGCCGGCGCGTCCGACACTTTGCCGGAGCGAATCCGCACGCTTCCAACGCTGGTCGGGTTCAGATTGCAAACACTGGCAGTGAAGGCGGGAATAGTGTGCAGCGGCTCACCGAACGCGTCGAGGCTGAGGGGCTGGACGTGATACTCCAGATTGGCATGGGCCTGGCTTTCATCGGAACGCGTGAAGGCGCCGAGTTGCGAGGGCGACATGCTCATCGGACCACTGCGTTTCAACGCATATTCGAGCCCGATCATTGCTTTACCCAAAACGCTGTTGGCGAGCGTATTAAGCGTTTTCGCATTACCGACCTTGAAGACCGCACGAATTTGCAGATGGTCCTGAAGATTTTCACCGACACCTGGCAGGTCGTGTTCGACCTCAACGCCGTGACGCTTCAGCAGTGCGGCGGGCCCGATGCCCGATAATTGCAGGATTTGCGGTGATCCGATTGCACCTGCAGAGAGAATAACCTCTCCGCGCGCGCCAACCTCCACGCGCTGCCCGTGGCGCTCAACCATGACACCGATGCACCGTTTGCAACCGGACGCCTCTTTTACAAGGATCAACCGCTCGACATGAGATTGCGTCCAGATCGCCAGGTTGGGACGGTTCCGCGCCGGGCGCAGGAAAGCCTTTGACGTGTTCCAGCGCCAGCCGGAGCGCTGATTGACCTCGAAATAGCCCACACCTTCATTGTCGCCGCTGTTGAAATCGTCCGAACGCTGAATGCCCGCTTCCACGGCGGCCTCCGCGAAGGATTCGAGAATGTCCCATTTCAGACGCTGCTTCTCGATCCGCCATTCGCCGCCATGGCCATGCATGTCGGAGAACCGGCTGTTGTCGCCGGTCTTCGGATCCGCGCCATCGTCCAGCCGGTAATGATCCTCATGCGCCTTGAAATCGGGCAGGCAATTTTGCCAGGACCAGGCATCATCGCCGGTTGCCGCTGCCCACCCGTCAAAATCGCGCGCCTGACCACGCATATAGATCATGCCGTTGATCGATGAGCAGCCGCCAAGCGTCTTGCCGCGGGGATAGCGCAGCGAACGGCCGTTCAGGCCGGCATCTGGCTCGGTTTTATAAAGCCAGTCTGTGCGCGGATTGCCGATGCAATAGAGGTAGCCGACCGGGATATGTATCCATGGATAATCGTCCTTTCGGCCGGCTTCCAGCAAAAGAACACGTTTTGACGGGTCACGGCTGAGGCGATTGGCGAGGAGGCAGCCTGCGGAGCCACCGCCAACAATAACGTAGTCAAAAACGTCGCGGAAAGTTCCGGAACCACCAGTCCTCATCGGGTTGCACCCCCATCGCGATGGAACGCCACATAATTATAAGATTGGACACTTTGCCGTGGCATGCCATGCTCCCTCCCTGCTTTAATTAGATGCATAGCCAACATTCGCTCGTAAAATCCAATGACAAATTCAACCGAGCATTATAAGTGAAATTAATATGCTGGAAGGTATCGATCTGAGAACATTACGGGCGTTTGTTACCGTGGGGCGGGAAGGAAACGTCACCCGAGCCGCCGAGCAACTGCACGTCACGCAGCCGGCGGTGACGCTTCAGTTGAAACGCTTGGCCACCGACACCGGGCTGACCCTGTTCCGGCGAACCTCGACGGGTTTGGAGTTGACACAGGAAGGTGCGCTGTTGGCTGCAAAAGCCGAGCAAGTGCTGGCGGCGCTGACGGACTTCGGTCAGACGGCCGGTAATTTATCGACGAGGGTCCGAGGCAAATTGCGGATCGGCACGATCATCGATCCTGAATTCACACGGCTGGGCGCCTTTCTGAAAGCGCTTCTTGAAAGCGGACCGGGTATAGAAACAACGTTGCGTCACGGAATGAGCGGTGATGTGCCGGAGAGGCTCAAGCGCAACGAGCTCGACGCCGGTTTCTATCTCGGTGACCCACGGGACTATGACCCGTCGCCCGACGTCACTGGAGAGAATACCGCATCGCTTTTCTACGCTCGCTCACTTGCCCAATTGACCTATTGCGTTGTCGCTCCGCCATCGCTCGCAAGCTTTGTGCGAGGGGCCGATTGGTTACAGCTTGCCTCCCTCCCATGGATCGGCACGCCACCCGCATCGGTCCATAATCGGATGCTGGCCCGGCTGTTCACCAAACTTGGCGTTCGCCAACACATCGTGGCCCAAGTGGACCAGGAAGCGTCCATGATCGCCATGACGCGCACGGGGGTCGGACTAAGCCTTTGCCGGGAATCGATTGCCCTGCATGAACAGCAGTCTCATGGACTGGTCATCGCGGACAATGTGAAGCTCTCGACGACCTTGAGTTTCCTCTGCCTGGAAGCGCGTATGGGCGATCCTTCTATCATCGCGGCATTCGACGCAATTAGACGCGTTTGGGTCCAATAGGCCGGTTGCCGGTCAATGGTGCCCGAGGCCTGTTTCAGAAACACGTGATCTCCGTCGGCCTGTCAACGGTAAGAAGCGAGAACGCCGGAGACTGGGTTATCTCGGGAACATCGTTTGATCACTGGAGTTAGGGGCGCTTCAACCAAGAGGAGAAGCACGATGCCCCGTGGCGACAAGTCTTCCTATACGGACAAACAGAAGCGCAAGGCCGAGCATATCGAGGAAGGATATGAGGATCGCGGCGTCGGCGAGAAAGAGGCCGAGCGGCGTGCCTGGGCCACCGTGAACAAGGAAAGCGGCGGCGGCAAGAAATCCGGCTCCGGTCGCGGTCATGCCGAGAACCACGCCTCTTCCGAAAAGGGTGGCCGCAAAGGCGGCGAGGCCGCTGCTGCAAGACCGAAGGCAGAGCGATCCAGTTCCGCCAAAAAGGCCGCCGCCACCCGCAAGCGCAATGAGCAGCACGCCCAGCACTAAGCGGGTGCGCAGCAAGGATTTACCGTCAGAAGGAGTTACCGCGATGAAAGTCCAGGAGGTCATGACGCATGATGTGCGTGTCGTGAATGCGGAAGAAACCATTCAGGAAGCAGCCCGCATCATGGCGGAAATCGATGCCGGTGTCCTGCCGGTCGGCAAGGAAGGAAAGTTGGTGGGAATGCTCACCGACCGGGATATCGCAATTCGCGCAGTTGCCGAAGGCAAAGGTCCGGACACCAAAGCGAGCGACATCATGTCCAGGGAAGTGAAATACTGCTTCGATGACGAGGATGTGGAAGATGTCTGCGGCAATCTCGGCGACCAGCAGATCCGCCGTATTCCCGTCCTCGACCGCAACAAGCAGCTGGTGGGGATCCTGTCCCTCTGCGATGTCGCCGTGGAAACCGACGGCAACGGCGTGGGCGAGGCATTGGCGGCGATCTCCCGTCCCGGCGGGACCCACAGCCAGTCAGGCGTGCAGCCACATTAGCCCTATGGCCCCGAGCCTGTTTTGACTGGCTCTACCCATTAGACCATCACCGGGGAGGGCCGCACTCCTCTCCGGGGCAAGCCGCTGTGCGGCAACGGGAGGACCAGGTGTACGACAATCACGGCGCCCATCATGAGGGGAAAGCCCACGCCGCCGGCCATCCCTATGCGGCTTTCGCCGTTAACATGATCCTCAGCCTTGTGGTTATGTACCTCGTCATGTTCTCCATGATCGACGGCTGGGGCGACTTCCGGAACAATCTCAACATGGTCTACATGGCCCTAACCATGGTTGCGCCAATGGGCATCCTCATGCTCGCGACGATGGGTGGGATGTATCCGAACAAGCGGCTGAACCTCTTTCTCCATGCCGGTCTTGCCCTCCTCTTCGTGGCGGCTTTAACCGGTACGCGCAACCAGACCCTGATCGGCGACCGACAATTCATTGCTTCGATGGTCCCCCATCATTCCGGCGCCATTCTCATGTGCAGAAATGCGAAGATCACCGATCCGGAACTTATGGCACTCTGTGCGGAGATTTCCCGCGGCCAGCGCGCCGAAATCGAGCAAATGAACGCAATCGATGAGCGCCTCCACACAGAGATCGGCGGCCCTGCGAGATGATCGACGGCGTCCCTGCCGCGCCTGTTGATGTCGCCGCGTCGTCATCCTGCGTTTCCCGGGGGCATGGCGCGTCACAGGAGTTCCGGGACTTAATATTACATGAGGAGCAATTTTCTGCTGCACGGCCCCCAGCCCTCCTTCGCGCGTCGCGTTATAGGTGCCAAAAGCGAGTGCCCGTGCGTCTATCGCGATTTCCCGAATTCCTTGCGAAGCTCATCCTTCGCATCTTCCAGCACTTCCTTGCGTTTTCCGGGCAACGTCCGGCCAGCACGGTTGATGTAAAACACCAGCATCGACATTGCAGACCGGAAAGGGCTGGTCTTGCGCCTGGAGGATTGTTCCGCCGAGGCTTTCAGCGACCGCGCGATCTGTGAGGGATCGTCTTTGGTGAACACCTCCTTCTCAAGATCGAGCGCATCGCTTTCCCTGGTCACCTTCTGAGACCACTTCTTTTTCTTTTTTGCCTTTTTCATCGTTCTCTCCCGGCGGATCATTATTTTCGTTCGGGGTCATGGGTGTGGTGACTGTCACGCTCACCCCCTCCCCCGGAAACCCTGCTCTTTGAACGTTTGTCATTGTCTGCCGCAGGTTTCTTGATCTCCAGGGGGGCCTTTGCGTTTTCATGGGAAGAGCCCGGCCCGCCCTGCCGGATACTTGCCGGTGTTTTCGTCGAGGTGGACATTTATTCCTCCTGTCGTCGGGTGGCAGCGGACAAGCCGCTGGCCTATTGGTCGTCGCGGGTTTTCATTGCATCGGAAACACGCTTCTTACGCGGGTCCTTGAGATTTTCGCCGACAGCATCCCGATCGTGCTCGGGGTCGTCCGTGGGTTTCATGTAGCCTCTGGGTCGGCTTTCCTTCGGCCCTTCCCATCGCGGCGATTGGTCGGTGGTGCCGGGAGCACCGTCTCGTGGAGAATTATTGGTCATCATTGCCTCCGGTTGGGTTCAACGCTCCCCAACCACTTTGCTGGGGCAATGTTCCGCGAAGACGGGGAGGCAACAGCGGAATTTTTTTCGAAACAATTGCACGCTCCACTGGTTAGGCGACCCGGAATTCAAACCGAGGGAACAGAAGATGACGGATAAATCCGGAAAAACCGATCGCATCTCCAGAATGGCGCATGAGCAGCAGCAGGACTTTCTCCGACGCTCATCCCTGCACTTCCTGGAATGCGCCATCCATCTATGCGCGACGAATATGAGCATTTCCGAACTTGCCGCACGGCTTGAAAAACAGGCGCAATATTTGCGGCAGTTTGGCTAGGGATAGGCCACTCCATGCGTCAGCGGCGACCATCGTTTCTTGGGAAGACCCGCAATGCCAAGATTTTTCTTCAATGTAATCAGCGGTAAAAACGTCCTTGATGACCCGGAAGGAAGCGAGCTCCCTTCCCTCGACCAAGCGATCGAGGAGGCGCGCAAGGACGCCCGCGCCTTGATGAGCGAGGCGATCCTGCAAGGGCGTGACATCTCCGAAGGATGCATCATTATCCGTAACAAGCAGCATGACTTACTGAAAGTCGTCCGTTTCAGCGATGCGCTGGACCGAAAGGACTGAAAGGGCATCATCCGTCCGCATACGGGCCATCAGTGTTTCATATTCTCTTTCGGGGACGCCATAGGTCATGTCGGCGACGTCTTCCAGTATACCGCGATTGACAATGCGGACATTTCCGCGGCTGGCGCGAATGGCATGAATGCCTTCGAGAACATGCAGCTCGTTGGTAATGCCAGGCCGCCGCACCCCAAGAACGGTGGAGAGAAACTCATGGGTAATCGGCAGATCATCCGTATCGAGGCGGTCATGACACATCAGCAGCCAGCGTGCGAGCCTTTCCCGCAGACCATATTGCCCATTTGCAAGCACAAGCTGGCTGGCCTGAAGCAGGCAGATGTTGATATAGCCCAGCAAAAGCTCACGCAGGCGCGCGTCTTCCTCCATTTCCCGGCGTATTTCAGCGGCCGGAATCAGGAAGCCACGACCGCCCACGCCCATGACGGTTTCGTCCGGCGTGGTTTCCGCGCCTAGCAGAACGGGCCAGCCGGTGATGCCCTCTCGCCCAACAAGCACGGCTTCAATGCTTTTGCCGCCGTCATCATGAACGACCGTCGATGCAAGACCGGTTTCGATAAAACAGAGATGAGAAATGGGCTTGCCAGCGGCAACGAGCCGATGTCCCGTCGGCAGATCCACGGGCTCCAGCCGCGACGCAAGCTGCGACAGGCGTTCTGAGCCGAGGGTCTTCAACAATCGGTTATAAACAAGAAAATCTGATCCAAGCATAGCGGTTCGCCCGGTCGCCCCTTTGCTCGAAAAACCATCAACCTGCGGCGGTCATATTAGCAGCGGAAAATCCCATGAAAACAGTGAGTACGTTTCCGTACGAATTGGTAGAACGGATCGTTCCTGCACCGCAGATGGACGCAGGTTCAAATTTTGGCCCATTTTTCAGGCAGCATCATATATCGAAACCAGGTCATTGGGTATGTGGACCCCCACCGTCACGGCAGGGGAGAAATGGCCGTATCTGGGGGGAGCCAGCACCTTGGCAAGAAGCACGCGCAAAAACCGTCTGCCACCCGCCTTCCAGCCCGAAAGCGCCAGCGCGCCCTCACTTGGCGCTTTGCGCAAGGAAGCGGAAAGCTGTGAAAGATGCGATCTCTACAGGAACGCCACCCAGCTTGTTTTCGGCGACGGCGACACCCGGGCGCGCGTAGTCCTCGTCGGCGAACAGCCGGGCAATGAAGAAGACCTGAAAGGACGGCCTTTCGTTGGTCCGGCCGGCCGCCTGCTCGACGAATGCCTCAAAGAAGCGGGCGTGGATCGTTCGCAATGTTATGTGACCAACGCCGTAAAACATTTCAAATTCGAGCAGCGTGGGAAACGACGTCTGCATGCCCGCCCGAACGGCGGGGAGGTGCAGCGCTGCGCCTGGTGGCTGGGTGCAGAACTGCGGCTCGTCGAGCCAGACCTTATCGTCGCAATGGGCGCCACGGCCTTTTACGCGCTGACGGGACGCGCAAGCGGCGTGACAAAGGAACGCGGGCATGTTCTTTTGACGCCGGCCGGCGCACGCCTTCTCGTCACCATCCATCCCTCTTATCTGCTGCGCCTTCGCGACCGGCAGGAGGCGGATCGACAGCGCCGCGCCTTCGTCTCCGACCTGCACAAAATAGGCGAAATCATTGGCGCGACGACTTAGCCAAACCGGCCTGCCGCAATCGCCCCAACGTGAGGAACAAGCTTTTCCCATCGTGGTTAGGTGCGACCGAACAGGGAGGCTTGAACACCATGGAAAAGAGCATCGAATATCAAATCATCGCGCATGAGAACGGGTGGGCCGTTGTCGTCTCTGAGGTCATGAGGGCAGTTTATCCCAGCCGCCACCTGGCTTTGGCGGCTGCGAAGCTGCTGGAGAGCAATGTGGTCCCGACGCAGGAGGCGGAACGCCTTGCTGCGACCGCCCATCTGACCCTGACCGACACGACGGCACCGAACCGGTTGCGCACCTCCCTGCAACTGATGGTGGCTGTGCCCTATCAGGTGGATATTCCCTTGCGGCGAAGAAGCGAAGAAGTCTGCTTTCCATCGATCGGCAGCTTCGATCTGGTAGCTGGCAAAGTATAGACCGGAACCGGTCCCGGCCTCGCCTCACACCGCGCGGCCGGGATGTGTTCCTGTCAGAAAATAGAGTGCAATCGCAACAGCGAGGGCGAATATGACCAGCGTATAGACCATCATGGTTTTCCACGTCCGTTTGCGCCCGCGAAAATCGCCATCATCTATGCCGATGGGCGAGAATTTCGAGTCGAGCCTTTCACTTACCGGTCGGTTCATATCCTGTTCGGGCCTGATGCTTTCCCGCGGCTCATCAGCCATGTCATTATTTTTCCCCGCCATCGGATACCTCCCCTATGGATGAATACAAGTTCGCATGGACTGACCTAAAGGGATTTGATCGGTGGAAACGGCTTTATGGCTCACGCCCGCCTCCAGGCACGCGGCAATCAGGTGTTCCCGCGCAACGGTTGAGGAGCCATTTCGCAACAGAGCGAGGCGGCAACTCCTGAGGGCAAGACGATAGTGGACACCGGTTTTTACCGGCCAGTGTTCTTCCAGCAGAGAGATTGCCTCTTTCATGTCGGCGATCAGAAACTGCCGGCTGACCAGCGAAATCTCAAGCGCACCGGCACCGATCAGCGGAATGGTGGTCATTGTCTTATCTTCCCTCGCTAACACCGGCTCGCATCTCGAGGAAGGAAATCCTTCCAATCCGGAAGACGCCCCAACCCCGCTCATGCGCAATTGTTCCGCCGCAAGACGCTAGAACATCAGATCATTACCTCTCGAATTCGAGTATTGGCCGCTGTTTTTCGGGATCAATTTCTGACATTGCAGCACTCCCCTCGCGCTTATTTGATAAATTCAGTGACCGGGCGGCTGAAATCGTCTTGCTCAGGCGTTATGGTGGGGAACAGGCACACGCATGCCGATGGTGTGCGAGGAGTAAAGCATGCAGACCGTTAAACGCCTCACCATCGCAATCATCGGCATGACAGATACTGTTACATCGGAAATCCGAATGGCGTGGTTTCATGCCCAGATTGGCCTGGAAGGACCCTACTCCGCCAGCTTCATTGAAAGTGAAGACGCTCTCAAATTTGCCGCGGCGATTATTGACGTTCGTTACGAGGCGGACGTCATGCTGCGTCTCACTGAACAACTGGACGAAGAGGCAATTCCTTATCTTTTTTTCGTGCCAGAGACGGTTATTGACAGCGAGCCGGGACCTTTTGTCCTCTCCGGACGTTCGGAAGACATCGAAAACATTGTTTCCGCTTTGATGGCTCAAGGAGGGGGCATCAGACATTAAAGCGAGGCACGTGTTATGTTGAAACAAGCCGAGGGCGATGGCGAAAAGAATTTTCTGCTTTCTCTTCTGCCAGATGACATCAGGCGTGACGTAACCGGCGTCTGTAAGCCCATCAAGCTCGCATTGGGCGATGTATTGATTTCCGCCGGCGCGCCCGTCGAGCGTGTTTTCTTCCTGTCATCCGGCATTGCCTCCGTCGTGGTCGTCACCAAATCGGAGCGCAAAACAGAAGCGGGGCTTGTCGGGAGAGAGGGATTTGTGCCGACAGGGGCGGTCGCTGGCGCGGAAACAAACCTGACCGAAATCGTGATACAGGCTCCCGGCGAAGCCCTTGTCATGGACATGCGGTCGTTTGAAGCGCTTCTTGAAAAACATCGGGTCTTTTTCGAGATTCTTGTCTGTGCCCTGCACATCTCAAGAACGCAGGTGGAATACACGGCGTCTTCCAATGCCACCCAGTCCGTAACGGAGCGGCTCGCCCGCTGGCTCCTGATGTGCCACGACCGCATAGAAGGCAATCATCTGCCACTGACCCACGACTTTTTGTCCACCATGCTGGCCGTGAGGCGCGCAAGTGTAACGGACGCCCTCCACGTTCTCGAAAGCCATGGGTTCATTCGTTCCGAAAGGGGAAGAATTACGATCAGGAACCGCGAGATGCTCGAGAACTATGCGCGCGATCTCTACGGCATGCCTGAAGAGGAAAGCAATCGTGTATTCGCCCGCTTTCTGCGCGAATACCAGTCTGAAATCCCGCTTGACGACCTCGTCATTGTCGAAAGCAGCGGGGTTCGGTAGTCCGCACGGGCTTCTCAATCGTCGTTCGGTACGCTTCCGAACATTTACGTTTGGCCATTTCCCTATAGTATGGGTTCATCTTCCCTCACGCTGTGAAATGCAGGATGCGTTTCAAGGAGGTGAAATGCACGCCAATCACGAGTACCAGAGTTCCGGAATTTTTCTGAACGAAGACATCAACATCGTTAAGGCAGCCTACGAGAATGTTCTGTCCGCAGAACGCGATCCGGCTTTGTGCCGGGCAGACGTCGCCCGCTACGTCCTGAAAATGTATGATCGCGGCGTTGTCGATCCCCTGAAACTTCAGCGGCTCGCAACTCTCTATTTTCGAACCAAATTGCTTGTCGGCTGATTTTCCAGCCTTACGCGTTGTCGGTTCGGCTTGGTCTCAGGTTCAATGAGGTCTTAAAGGACGTTCCTCTACGGTTTCGGATAATCGCGTACCTCGTCATGCCCAGGAACGGAATGATGCGTTCCGGTTTCCCATTCATCCATCCGTGGCGTCACTCGCCTGCAATATGAAAGGCGTCGACGGACGAGGGAACAAACCTGCGCAAGCATGGTTCGGGTCGCTCCACGAACTCATGCCGGACGAGGTGTAACATGACCAGGAAAACACTCCCCATTCCCGAAGAGAACAGAAGCCAGCAAGGGCCCGGCGACAACGACCGTCTGAACACGGAAGAAACCTCCGCCGTCAAGGAACAGAAGGTTTCAACCCAGACCGGGAGGCAGGCAAACATAAAGATAAACACGACACATCAAGGTCACCAGCAGGACAGGTAGCGCCCACCTGTCTGCGGCGTGCGGCCGGCTGTCACCAGCACTCAGTCCAGATTTCGACGTAGCGACTCCCTCGCCCTGTTGACGCGGCTTTTGATGGTGCCCACCCGGCAGCCGCAGATGGCGGCGGCATCGGAATAACTCGTCCCTGCCGCCACGAGCAGCAGAGCTTTTTTCTGGTCCTTGTCGAGATGGCGGATAGCCCGCATGACCTCCTGATGCTGCACACGCCATTCCTGGCTGGCAGGGGTAGACATGGATTGCTCGATACCGACCGGCAAGCCGACGCATTCACGCCTCGACACCTTGTAGCGAGTGCAGAACGTGTTGCGCAAAATCGTGAAGAGCCATGATTTCAACGCCGTGCCGGGGGTGAAACCATGCAGAGCCCGAAGCCCTCGCAACATCGTCTCCTGAACGAGATCGTCAACATCCTCCTCATTTCTGACGAAGCGGCGCGCAAAAGCCGTCAGGGCCGGCGCCAGCTCCGCAATACCGATGCGCAACTCCTCCAGCTGCGCTTCACTCAATGTGTTTCCGGAAACTCCACTCACAGCGTGCTTGGCCATTTTCCCATCCTTTCACTATGGGGAAATGTCTCGGCGGACGCTTGGTTGCTGTACGCCAACGTACAATGGCGACATCAATGAGGATTTCGACGACGTCGATTGGAAAAGCGGAGGCGCGCGCGATGCTTTAGATAGGACAGTTGGAGATAGGACAGTTGGTTTCAGGCCTCATCTACACCCTTGGGCGGTTGCCTCCGCCACCTCTGTTCGATCACGCGTTCCGCGTTCTTTCTCGCCTGTTCCCTATCCCGGCGGCTTTCTTCAGTATCGACGGAGCGGGCATCGTCCGTACCGGGCTCCGGCTGGGTGTCCTTGTCGGGTGGGCTCATCGCTTCATCTCCGCTTATGGTTACAGGAATGGCGGATCCGCTATCCGGCAGGTCTTCTAACCGCAGCGTCACGGAGAGGTTCCGATCTTGCTGAGGCATTGAGGGAACAGCGGTGCTGTAAAACTGTTAGGGAGGGATCAAGGAGGATGTCATGAACAAGAACGACAAGCTGAAGCAAATTCACAAGGACAGCGAACCGCAATTTGCGCGCGGTAAGAAAACCTCGAAAAACAACGACGTGGCGAGCGCGAAGCCAAGGGTTATCACCGGTTCGGACGACGCAACCGCCAACAAACTGCCGCCCGGCGTCAAGAAACCCGAGAAGGACTGGGATTTGAACTATGACGAACGAGATACCAGCGAGGGCAATTTCCAGGGTTAATCCGGTCGCACACCACAACCTTCACCGAGCCAGGTCCTCGATCGCAAGTTCGATGGATTGTGGCTCGGCGCCCTCCTTTGTCTGCACTCTCAAGACGCTGCCGGTGTTCAGCACGCCCTCAAGCACCGTCCGCTCTCCCACGATGATCTTAATCACCTTGGGAGTGGCCGCCTCGATATTGAGGCTGTTGCTGGTTTCGTGATCAACGGTCTGGGCCACGGTGGAGCCTCCGGTTCGTGTGAAGATAGGCGGCCTAACTTCGCTAGGGGAGCCTTGTTCCTTGTCTTCGGTGAAGACCGCTGGCTGCTTCCGCTAATCGCCCGAAGCAATTCTGATATTAGGGTCTCATGAACCGCGGAGCGGATTGCCTGGGAAGCGCCGCAAGGAGGGTCGCTGTATCGCACACCTGCAACTGCGTCGAAAAACGGCCAGACAGCAGCTTCAACGCCGCATCGTGTGTCGCATCCCTTCCGCTACAAAGCGCGTCTTCGACCAGAATGACGTAAAAACCCTGGTCTATCGCTCCCAGAACGGTGGCGAGAACGCAGACATCTGTTTCGCCGCCGGTAATCACCAGTGTTGAAACCCGTTCCTCCCGCAGGATGTCGCCAAGGCCTCCATGCAGCCAGGGTGAGTACACGCTTTTACGAAAGATACGGGCGGGCGGTATGTAGCGCGACAGCGCTGGTATAACACCGATCAGTTCCGGGGCCAGCGACTGCTGCGTCATCATCGGCCATTTTTCATAATAGGCCCGCCATGCACCGGCGGCCTGCTCGACAGATTTCGGCGGCACAAAACAGGTGAAGATGCATCGGGCGGGATCGCCTTGAACCACAGCCTCCACCTCCTCGCTGATGCGGTCCATCCATTCGACATGCCATGGCGTATCCTCGGCGAAAACGCGTTGCATGTCGACGCACAGGTGCCGCCAGTCTCCCTCGGCAGAAAACTCGATCAATTCCTCCTCCCTATCCGCCGGTCTCGCTGTGAGGAGCGGCAACGGGTTTCGATTCCGGCGACCCGCGGAAGCGCAGGAAGATGGAGAGAATGACCAGAACCGCGGTCGAAAGAAACTCCGATTGCCAGTTCTGAAAGGATTCAAACCAGAATTCCACACTTCCCAGATGCGCAAATAGCGTTGTCTCGGGCTCACCGTGCAGGGCGGCTTCCACTGCCCCTGCGTCAGCGCTGTAGTTCAGATGGAGAACAAAACTGACGATGAAAAGGAAGAACAGCGCCAATCCCAGAGAATAGGAATAGAGGGTGCGGATAAATCCCCCTGCTTTCACCGGCCAGGGCGCCTCGGGATCATCTGCTTTTTGTGCGGGATCTTCGTCCTGCGATGCAGCTTTATCGGGGTCTTTGGATTCCGACGAGCCTCTCTGAAAAAGAAACGCGGTCAGCATGACATACGCCGACATCTGGAGAAATTCGCTCTCCCAGTTTTCGAACAGGGCGGAAAGAAAATGGCCGCTCTTTGCGTAGGAAAGAAGCGTCAGGGGCGTCGCCTGATGCTGCGCAAGCTCCTCGTTGTAAACGACCCAGCCGGTCGCAAGCATGCCACCGATCGTCAAAAGGGAAGTCAGGACAAGGACAATCGTCAATCCATTGTCGCGAAACAGCCTCATGGTTCAGCCTCGCATGAAAGAGACAACTGTAGAATTGGACGCGCCGCCGGTATCGGCGGCACGTCCGCGTGACGGCTCATGCCGCCTTGGATTTAGCCTTCACGTTGGCGCGTGCCTGGGCAAGCGAAGAGAGAGCCGTATCCGTTGCGCTTTCCTCGCCCAGCGTCTGCTCGAACAGTTTGGCCGCTTCCTTCATGCCGAGTTCGACCGCCCATGTCTTCAAGGTGCCATAACGGGTGATCTCGTAGTGCTCCACGGCCTGCGCCGAAGAAATCAGCCCGGCATCGAGCGCGGGAGAGCCCTTGAACTCCTCCATGATTTCCTCGCCTTCCGAGATAATGCCCTGGATCGCTTCGCAGGTCTTGCCGCGTGCCGGCTTGCCGAGCAACTCGAAGACATTCTGCAATCGCTCCACGTGGACCTCGGTCTCGTCCCTGTGCTTTTCGAATGCCGCCTTTAAATCCGCTGACTGCGCAGCCCGCGCCATTTTCGGAAGCGCCTTGAGAATCTGGCGTTCCGCGAAATAAATATCCTTCACCGTATCGAGGAAAAGGTCTTCCAATGTCTTCTCAGCCATTTTTAGTCTCCTGTTGCTTGGTGGTGAGTGAGAGTGGGTGTTTCATTGCTTATCGACCGGCACGGAGGCCTTGCCGAGTTTGAGCGACGGTTCGCGCGCCCAGACTCGAAGTTTGCCGAGCTCTGATACGAAGGCAGCCAGTCCTCCTTCACCCGGCAATGGCAGCATGCCTTCATCCATGACATCGGCAATTCCCGCTTTTTCCAGTAACGGCAGCGCCGACTGGTCGTAGCCAATGAATTTGCAGTGCTGGAACGCATCGGCGACGAAATCCCGCGCAGTTGCCTCCTTGATCAGCTCATCGATGGCCGCCGCCGATGTCAGCAGCGCCACCGCATCGAAAAGCACCGAAGGCCCGCCATCAATCATGTGATGTGCCTCGACGACGGTGCCGTCCGACGCCGTTACCCCGCCGACCTTGGGCGCGATAAGCTCGAAGACAGCTTTTTCCGCCTCGACCGCTTTGGTCAGTCCCTTCAGCAGCTTGGCGTCTACGCCGTCGGTAATGAGAATGCCGAGCTTGCGACCCTCGAACCGTTTGGGACCCCGCTGAACGATACTGAGCGCCGGCGACGGCTCCAGATCCTGACGGGTTGGCATGGCGGCATCCGCCGGTTTCGGCATGGCTTGCAGGCCGAGCTTCTGCGCCACCGTCGCGGCAAGCGTTTCGTCGATATTGAGAAGATGCGCGACCATCCGCTCACGGATGACGGGAGTTTCCACCTTGCTGAGTTCGAAGGTGAGCGCCGATGCGATATGACGTTGTTCAGGTGGCGTCTGGCTGATGTAGAACTGGCGCGCCTGACTATAGTGATCGGCGAAACTTTCCGGCCGCAACCTTGCCTTGGCGCCCTGCTCCTCGGCAGGGAAATGCTGGAATCCACGCGACGGCGATTCCCTTGGCCCTTCCCCGAAGGAATTGGGCTGATAATTCGCCCGTCCGGTCGGATTGCGCATCGCCATATGGCCATCCTGCTGGAAATGCGCGAAAGGACACTTGGGCGCATTGATGGGCAAATGCGTGAAGTTCGGCCCGCCGAGACGCTTGAGCTGCGTATCGAGATAGGAAAAATTCCTGCCCTGCAGCAGCGGATCATTGCTGAAATCGATGCCCGGCGGCACGTTCTGCGTCATGAACGCCACCTGTTCGGTCTCGGCAAAGAAATTGTCCGGCATCCGGTCTAGGACAAGCCGGCCGACCGGTTTCGGCGCCAATATCTCCTCGGGAATGATCTTGGTGGGGTCGAGAACGTCGAAATCGAAGCTGTCGGCGAAATCCTGATCAAAAAGCTGAACCTGCAACTCCCATTCCGGAAAATTGCCGGACTGGATCGCCGTCCAAAGATCGCGCCGGTGAAAATCGGGATCGGCGCCGTTGATCTTGACCGCCTCGTTCCACGCCACCGACTGCAATCCGAGCTTCGGCTTCCAGTGAAACTTCACGAAGGTCGATTGCTCCTTCGCGTTGATGAAGCGGAAGGTGTGGACCCCGAAACCTTCCATGAACCGGAAGGAACGCGGAATGGTCCGATCCGACATGATCCACATGACCATGTTCATGCTTTCAGGCGTGAGACTGATGAAATCCCAGAAGGTGTCATGCGCGGTTTGTGCTTGCGGAAAGGCGCGATCAGGCTCCTGCTTGGCGGCATGGATGAGATCCGGAAACTTGATCGCATCCTGAATGAAGAAGACGGGAATGTTGTTGCCGACAAGGTCCCAGTTTCCCTCCCTGGTGTAGAGCTTCACGGCAAAACCGCGCACATCCCGCGCAAGGTCGGCCGACCCCTTGTTGCCGGCGACGGTCGAGAACCGCACGAAGGCCGGGGTCTTTTCACCCGCCCGCTGAAACAGATCGGCCTTGGTATGGGCGGCAAGGGAGTCGTAAGTCTCGAAATAGCCGTGTGCGCCGTAACCGCGGGCGTGAACCACGCGCTCGGGAATTCTCTCATGATCGAAATGGAAGATCTTCTCGCGAAAATGGAAATCATCCACGACAAGCGGCCCGCGAGAACCGACCCGAAGGGAATTCTGGTCGTCTGCAACCGGCCCGCCCTGCGCGGTCGTTAGCACGGGCTCGTCGCCGGCCGCAGTCTGGTGCAATTCGCCACCATCCCCCGGAACAAGCTTCTGGTCGTGAATGGTGGCGGTGGCGGATGATGAGGTGGAATCTGGTTTTTTGGCCATGTCAGTTCCTGCAAAACGTTGACCGGAGGCGATGGCAAAACCATGCCCCCGGCTGACGGGTGAGTTCGTCAAATTGCGGAGCGGCGGTACCGGTTACGCTCCTGCTCAACATCTTCCGGCGCAAAGGGTCTTGACGCCTCATCGAAGCCCGTCCAGCCCTGTTCGCGATAGGCCGCGCGGCGTTCCGCAGGGTCCACCCAGCCCTGCCGCTTGAGCACGGCCTCGGCCTCCGGCACCAGATTATCTTCGACTCGGGCGGTTACCAGCGTACCGCCCCTGCGCACCCCTTCGGCGTAAAGATTGGCATCCTCTTCGGAAACGCCCGAGCGGGTCATGGCTCCGATAAGCCCGCCGGCCGCGCCACCGGCAACGGCGCCGCCCGCTGCACCGACCGCTGTTGCGGCAAGCCAGCCCGCTGCAACCACCGGCCCCACACCCGGGATCGCCATCAATCCAAGCCCCGTCAGCAGACCGCCCGCGCCACCGACAAGTGCGCCGATGCCAGCACCTGTGCCTGCGCCCTCTGCTGCGTTGGAATCGGAATCCTCTCCATGCCGCCTGTCGGCGTTGCTGCCGACGATGCTGATATCGCTTGACGGCACGCCCGCTCTTTCCAGTTCGGAAACGGCGGCACTTGCATCATCATAGTCGTCGAAAAGTCCGGTTACGGTTCTCATGTCACTTCTCCCAAAATCCTGCGCGCCTCACTTGGCGACGACGTTGCCCTGATAATCGAGCGCTATGGCCACGGTCTTGCCGCCTTTCATGCCCGATGCCATCCACACACCCTTGTCGTCCTTCGTCAGGTCCTTGACCTGCGTGTAACCGGCCTCTTCCATCCTCTGTTTGGCCTGCGCTTCAGTGAAGCTATTGGCGCCCTCCACCGGAGCCGTCGGATTATTGGCGCCCGGTGTCGCGACAGCCGGCGTATCGCCACCCGGATTGGCGGTTGGGGTCTGCTGGGCGAAAGCCGACAGCGCACCGCCGCCTAAGAGCAACACAACGAAAACAGTTTTCTTCATGTGGATTTTTCCTCCGCTAGGATCATGGATTGCGAGCCTCCCTTTCGGAGTTTCCTCCGACAGACGGGAAACCCATCTCGGGCCGGCATGAACGCCTCTCGAACAAACCGACATGCAGAGAGTTCCGAAAATAATTATCGGCAGGGGAGAATGCCGCCTCACATGATGATCGCCTTACCCACAACGCCGGACGGGGTATGGTGAGGAATTGCAGCCGTTTTATACGACGTCCTTGGCGGAAAAGCCGGCAGTGCCGCCCTGATAACGTCAGTCCTTGTCGCCCGGATATTGACTGTTCTTAAGGAGGAGAGCCAGGTGCACCGTGTTGCGCACAAGCATGCTGACCATGGTTTTAACGGCGTCCGGCGTTTCATCGAGATCGACGAAATTCTTCGAACCCATTGCTTCTCCCACCCAGTAGGCAACAGCATTTGCGGGAATAGTGAAGCCGACATCATTCAGGGCCTGGAAAAGTTCCGCCGAAACATGGTGAGCACCGTCTTCATTTCCGACGACCGCCACCGCGGCGACTTTCCCATAGGAAACCATACGCCCCTGCTCGTCGGTCTCGTCCAGAAATGCATCCATGCGCTCCAGGGCTCTTTTGCACACGCTCGAGGGCTGTCCGAGCCATATCGGCGTTCCAAACAGAAGAATATCGGCTGCAACGATCTTTTCACGGATGGCCGGCCAAGCGTCCCCCTCGCCTTCATCGGATGTAACGCCGGCCTTGATGTCATGATCGGCGAGCCTGATCGTCTCGGTTTGCACATCATGATTGCCGAGCTCCCGAAGGATCAATGTCAGCAGTTTTTCGGTGGACGACGGCTCTGCCGAGGTGGAAGACTTGAGTGTCGCATTCAATGCTAAGACCTTGAGAGACATAATAGCTCCTTCTGTCAGCGGGCTTTGCCGCATGTCGGTGTAAGTGACTATGTCCCGGCGACAGGAGACGGCCACGGCCGCCGCCAGCTGGCAAACCGTCTGACCTAACGCCGGGAAAGCAGTCGCGCCATGGCGTGATGCGGAGGTGGCTTTTCGCCTTCAGGTCCGTTTTCCTTTTCCAGCCGGGCGCGAATCTCCTCGATTTCTTCTTCCGTGAGATGCTCGATCCCGATAAAATCTGCGCGTGCCTGCTCCACGGCTCTCAGGAGTTCGTCCAGCTTTGCTTCCATCGCTGCAGAATCCCGGTTCTGCGAATTCTGCACGAGGAAAATCATGAGGAAGGTGACAATGGTGGTGCCCGTGTTGATGACAAGTTGCCAGACCTCCGAAAAGCCAAACAGCGGCCCGCTTACTCCCCAGACGATGATCGTGCCAAGCGCGACGACAAACGCAGTGGGCGAGCCTGAAAAGGACGCGGTACGGCTGGCAAAAAGGGTGAAGAACTTGTTCATAGCGTGCTGCACCTTACCGCTGACGCCGATTCCGAAGCAAAAACGCACCTGTCATATTGTCTAAGAGCGTCGGCTCGACAACGTGCGCTGCATTTAGGTTGGCACTAACAAAGGAAAAAGCAGATGGTTCCGAGGTTAGAGGCCAGACGGAAGTGAGCAGCCTCCAACTTCGCTTATGCATTAGGACAAAGCGGGACGAAGTTAGCTTAACGCTTGTCGTTATTTCATAAGTCCCGAAACACAAAAAACCCCGTCGCGGGCGCACGGGGTTTTGTTTTGAAACTGGCAAACATCCAATTGATCAAAGACTTATCCGCCAGGTTTAGCTTTACGATCTCGCGGGATGCTGGTTTGAGGAAAGATTGGAGATGAGCATGGCCGTCGAACCAGACAGTGTGGGTGTGCACTTCCCTCCGCCCTTCATCTATCTAGGAGCGCCGCTGTTGGGGTTGGCGGCAGAGCATTTCGTCGCACGCTGCGCTCGTTCGACATCGACTGGCGGCTGGTAGTTGTGAACGCTGCTTTAAACCCATGTCGGTCCGAGCGCGCGCTAACATATTCTCGCCAGTGCGACCGACCGCTGCAGTGGACGTGGCGGTCGGCGCGACTGTGGCACCCGTCAGTCATGACGATAGATGACATGAAGTTTCTGAATTCCGTACGCCCTACTTTCTGCTTGTGGTGCGCGAATTCCGCGAATGCTTACAGCCTGGAGAGCCCAAACGTCTTCCTGATGCCGCTATCCAATGCCTTGGCTGGAACAAACCGCTTCAGGCGACTGAGAAGCGTAGCCTGTTTTCCAACCGGCCTGCGCATTTTGTGAGGACCTGTGATTGCCGCCATGATTTCGGCAGCAACAGTCTGCGGACTGCTTGACGTCTTAATGGCGGAAAGAACGGCCTCATTGGATTTGGCTAATTGATGAGCGTAGTCGTCAATGCGCGTCTCCGTCTGCTTCGCATTGACATCGAGACTTGTCCTCGTGAACGTTGGCTCGACCAAGACGGAGCGAATGTTGAATTGCCGAACTTCGTGGTCAAGCGTTTCAGATAGTCCCTCCAGGGCATGCTTGCTGCTGGCATAAAGGCCCATATAAGGTGCGGGGAGGAAGCCGAGGACCGAGCTGACATTGACAATCAGGCCGGAATTCTGCTGACGCATCGCAGGCAATACCGCTCGTATCATGCGCAGTGGGCCAAAGAGATTGGTTTCAAAAAGGGCCTTCGCCTCATCGTCCGACGTGCCTTCGACCGGCCCGACAAGAGAGACGCCTGCATTGTTCACCACGACATCAATCCGACCTGAACGGGACAGAACCCAATCGACGAATTGCTTCACCGACTCGCCATTGTCCACATCGAGACGTCCGTACTCGACACCAGGAACCGGTCCACTTTTGTCCGGATTGCGCGATCCTGCAAACACCTTGAACCCATTCTGCGATAGCAGCCTTACGGTCGCCTGCCCTATCCCGGAGGATGCACCGGTTACTACTACAATCTTGCCTGACGACATTAAAGCTCTCCAATTGTGGGTGGTTCAGAAATCAATTTAGATTTTGCTTGTAATCTATAATTACGTTAGATTGCAAGCGAAATAAAACGTATTTGCAGAAACTGAGGAGGCAGATAGTCAGCCAACACGACACTTGGGGTGAGTCGTCTCGACGCAGGAAACATCGGTCGAATTAATGCGGCGGTTCTTGCCTGAGGAGTGACAGGTGTGACGGATGCTTATGCCATCAAGTCACGCCGTTCGCCTGTCCGCTGGTGGATTGCCCAGCGCACGCTGGAACGCGGATCGTTGCTCGCCTCTTTCGACGTAGTCCTGCAAGCCCGGACTATCCAGCAGAATATCAGAGTGCTTGAGCGGCCGCAGTACGCTCACCATCATGAGATCACCGGCGCTGAACTGAGCCCCCTCAAGCCACTCTTTCCCTCCAAGCGTATCGCCCAGTTGCTGGAGCCGCTGACTGAGATGACCAACGCTGCCGGAGGCGATACAGGGTTCGATCGTATTAACCGCTGCAAACATCCACATGATGGAACGCGAGCGCGCATTCGCTTCATCGGGAAGGAGGCCGGCGAAACGCTGTGCTATGTGAAGCACGATCGCACCGGATTCGAAAAGAACGAGATCGCCCTCCTGGTAGATCGGCATCTGGCCGAATGGCTGCATTTCCAGATATTCGGGGCGGCGCATCTCGGAAAAAGTCAGGTGCCGTAGAGTGTAAGGCTGGCCGACTTCCTCGAGAGCCCACCTGACGCGCATATCCCGGTGATATCCTCTACCCCCATCCGGAGGATATTTGAAAATGGATACGACGGGGTTCATGTAAAGACTCCTCATTGGCAGGATTGAAGCGGGACGAAGACATGGCTTCCGAAACGGCCCTGTGGGCACACAAACCAGGCCACTCTCGCCAAAGCGGCATGACCCCTCCGCAGCATCCTCTGCTGCGGAGGTGCGGGTTGGCTATTCCGCAGCAAGCGAATGTTGAGCTGTTTCCGTATTCCCGTGCTCCGTTGGATGCACTTCTGCCTTGGGCGGCTTGATGCGGAACCATGCAGCATAGAGTGCCGGCAGGAAGAGCAGGATGATGAGCGTGCCCACCGCCGTGCCGCCGATAAGCGTGTAGGCCATCGAACCCCAGAAAACGGAATGCGTCAGAGGAATGAAGGCGAGGACCGCGGCAAGCGCTGTCAGGATGACGGGCCTCGTTCGCTGCACCGTAGCCTCAATCACGGCATGATAGTCGTCCAGACCCGCAGCCTTGTTCTCCTTGATCTGCTCGGTGAGGATCAACGTGTTGCGCATGAGGATGCCCGCCAGGCCGATAAGACCCAGGATCGCGTTAAACCCGAAAGGCTGGTTGAACAGGATCAGGGTCGGCACGACGCCTGCAAGACCGAGCGGTGCTGTCAGCATCACCATCGTCATCGTCGACAGGCTGCGGACCTGAAGGATGATGACGATCAGGGTCGCTGCGATCATCAGTGGGAACACCTTCACCAGAGCCGTATTCGCCTTGAGTGATTCCTCGATATTGCCACCCATCTCGATTGTGTAGCCAGCAGGCATAGATGCAATGAGCGGCTGAAGAGCGGTCATCACCTGTTGCGAAACCTCCGGCGGTTGGGTCGCCTCGTTAATGTCGGATCGGACCGTCACCACAGGCGTTCTGTCACGACGCTTGAGGATCGGCTCTTCGAAGCGCACCTCCGTGTGGCCGATCTGATCGAGCGGGATCGCACGGCCGTCTCTTGTCACGAGCGAGAAGTCGGCTAGCCTTGCAGGATCGAGGCGGATTTCACCGGCACTTCTCGCCACGACAGGAACGTTTCGGATGTTCTCACGAACTTGCGTCACGGGAACACCACTCAGCAGGAGCTGTATCTGCTGGGCAGCCTCGGCGGACGACATGCCGATGAGGTTCAGGCGATCCTGATCAGGAACGAAACGGACGACGGGTGTGCGGTTACCCCAATCGCGGTTGGCATTTCTGACGTCAGGTACAGAGCTCATGAGAGCAAGTGCCTGCTCGGAGATTTTGTACAGCTCTTCCGAGTCCGGTCCTTTGATCCGAAACTCGACGGGGAATGGCGTGTAGGGGCCAAAGACAAGTTGCGTGACGCGCACGAATGCCTCGGGCGCCAGCCCTTGCGCAACGGCTTCCCGCAGACGAAGTTTCAGCACCTCACGCTCATGGGCGTCGGATGTCAGCACAACGATCTTCGCGAAGGCAGGATCGGGCAGTTCGGGCGCCATGGCGAAGAAGAAGCGGGGCGCACCCTGGCCGATGTAACTGGTCGCGATCTTCGCTTCGGGCTGCTGCTTCAACCAGGCCTCGAGCTTCTTGACCGTGGCGGTCGTCGTTTCGATGCTCGTGCCTTCTGGCATGCGGACTTCGACGAGAACCTCAGGGCGGTCCGATGTGGGGAAGAACTGCTGCTTCACTGCACCCATCCCCACGACCGAGAGCGCCATGACGACGCCGACAATGGCGCAGGTCAGGAACTTGTGCTTGACGGTGAATTCGATCGCGCCGCGCAGGCGTCTGTAATTCGGCGTATCGTAAATCGCATGATGGCCACCTGCTACCGGCTTGATATCGGGCAACAGCTTTACGCCGAGATAGGGCGTAAAGATCACCGCCACGAACCAGGAAACGATCAGCGCGAAACCGACGATCCAGAAGATATTGCCCGCATATTCACCGGCTGCAGAGGCGGCAAAACCGACCGGCATCAGGCCGATAACGGTCACAAGCGTGCCCGACAGCATCGGTGCGGCAGTGTGGCTCCAGGCATAGGCAGCCGCCTTGATGCGGTCCATGCCCTCTTCCATCTTCACGACCATCACCTCGATGGCGATGATGGCGTCATCGACAAGCAGGCCAAGTGCCAGGATCAATGCACCGAGCGTGATGCGGTCGAAGAAGCGCCCCGTCTCGAGCATGATGATGAAGACGACAGCCAGCGTCAGCGGAACGGCCAGAGCCACAACGATGCCCACCCGCCAGCCGAGCGCAATGAGACTGACGAAGAGCACCACGCCGAGGGCCATGGCGAACTTCACCATGAATTCACCCACCGCCGCATCAATGTTGACAGCCTGATCGCTGACCTTCGTCAGCGTTATGCCAAGGGGTAACGACTGTGCGATCCGGCTGGAGCGCTCCTCGAGAGCCTTGCCAAGCTCCAGACCATTCCAGCCCTGTTGCATGACAACACCGAGCATGATGGCCGGCTCGCCGTCATGACGGATGACATAGCTTGCCGGCTCCTGATAACCCCGGCGTACCTCAGCAATGTCGGAAAGCTTCAACGCGCGGCCGGAAGCGACGATGGGCGTATCAGCGATAGACTGAACACTGTCATAGGCACCATCGAGACGAATGAAGACCTGCGGACCCTGCGTATCTATTGAGCCAGCGGGCGTAACGGTATTGCGCCGTTGAAGGGCTGCGGCAATGTCCTGAGAAGATATGCCGAGCGTGGCGAGCTTCTCATAGGAGAACTCTACGAAAATCTGCTCCGGCTGTTCGCCGAGAATATTGATTTTCTTGACGCCGGGAACATGAAGCATGTCCTGCCTGATCTTTTCGGCCTCCCGGACGAGATCGCGCATCGGCATGCCCTGCGCCTTGAGAGCGTAAAGGCCGAAGCTGACGTCGGAATATTCGTCGTTCACGAACGGTCCCAGAACACCCTGCGGCAGGTTTCTGGCTTCATCGCCGAGCTTCTTGCGCGCCTGATAAAATTCTTCGGCGACGGCGCTTGGCGGCGTATTGTCCTTGAGCGTGACGGTAAGATAGGCGAAGCCGGGGCGCGTCGTTGTCTCGACCCGGTCGTACCAGGCCAATTCCTGAATGCGCTTCTCCAGCGGCTCGGCAACGAGATCCTGCATCTCCCGCGCGGTTGCGCCCGGCCAGACAGTCGTGACCGTCAACGTCTTGATGGTAAAGGAGGGGTCTTCAGCGCGTCCCAGCTTGACGAAGGCATAGACGCCGGCAAGCGACAGAAGGACGATGAAGAACAGCGTCACGGCGCGTTCGCGAACCGCAAGGGCGGACAGATTGAGGTTCATCAGTTTGCCGCCTCTTTTGTACCAACGCTGGTGCGAACTTGCGCTCCATCCTTCAGAAGATGTGCGCCAAGCGCAACGACCGCCTCTCCCGGCTTGACATTAGTGACGACCACATTCTCTTCGCTCACCCGCTCCACGTTCACATCACGAAACTTCACGACGGACGATTGCTGATCGATCACCCAGACGCCCGTCCGTGTCCCGTCATCCAACAGAGCGCCTATCGGCAGTTCGGCATGATTCTGCACATCCCTGTTCTCGATTTCGATGGTGACGGTCGCTCCCAGGGGCGCATTTGCAGCCCCCCCTTCAAGCACCCAGCGCGTTTCATAAGTGCGGGTCTGCTGATCGGCAGAATCGGAGATCTGGCGCAGCTTGGCCTTCTCCACATTGTTTCTGCCGTACACCGAGGCAGAAGCCTGAACCCCGATTTCAGGGCGCATGGTTTCGGGAAGCCAGACAATGGCTTCGCGCGGACCTGACTTCGCGAGCCGGACAACCGGCTGCCCGGCGGTTACCACCTGGCCCGGTTCACCGAGCGTCTCGACAATGGTTCCATCTGCATCGGCAACAAGAACCGTATATTGGGCCTCGTTTTCAGCAACATTCGCCTCAGCCTGAGCGGCGGCCAACTGTGCCGTCGCCGTATCCAGCAGGGCCTTCGATCGTTCATATTGCTGCGTCGAGGCAGCAGAAGTCTTCACCAGCACGGCAAAGCGTTTCTCATCGGCTTTCGCTTGAACAAACGTCGCCTGTGCTGCGATGACAGCGTTTCGCTTGGCGGTCAGAGCAAGGCGAAGATCGGTCTCGTCAAGCCTCATCAATGGCTGGCCAGCGCTCACCTGCTCCCCGACGTCGACGAAACGTTCAACGATCTTTCCGGGAACGCGAAAGCCGAGATTGCTCTGGACCCGGGCGCCAACGGTTCCGGTAAAGCTGCTGCTCGAATTGCCAGGGAGCCTGGCCGTCGCGAGGTTGACCAGTGGTGCCAAGGTCCGGGGATCGGCAGCCTTTGCCTCTGGTGCCTGCGCCGGAAGCAGCAGTGCTGCGGCTCCGCCTGCGGCCAGCGCCAGCACTGCTGCTGCAGTGACAACAAGTTTCCGTTTCATTTCATCGTCCCTTCTTGACGGCCCGTTCAAAAATATTAGATTGCACTCTAACTCTAAAAGACATATAGATGTCAAATGAAATCTAATTGGAGGTCCACATGAGAGTGAGCCGCGTACAGGCAGAGGAAAACCGCGAGAGGGTGATAAACGTCGCCAGCCGGTTGTTTCGAGAGCATGGTTTCGACGGGATCGGCCTGAAAGACCTGATGAAGGGTGCAGGTCTCACCCAGGGTGGATTCTACAAACAGTTCGCATCGAAAGACGATCTTGCGGCGCTCGCATCACGGCGTGCTCTCGAGAGCGCCACGAGAAGGTGGTCTGATGCCGCAGCAGACACGTCAGATCCCCTGGAATCGATCATCAGCTTCTACCTCTCCAAAGACCATAGCGGCGAGAAGGCAGAAGGATGCCCGCTTGTTGCTCTCGGCTCCGACGCGGCGCGTCAAACCGCCGAAGTTCGGCGCCCGTTTGAAGATGGTATCCGGGCGCATTTCGAGGTGCTCGAAGAACTCATCGGAGAGGGCGACGATAGAGCTCGAAGCGGAAAAGCCATGGCAATATTGTCCATGATGGTCGGTGCGGTGACGCTGTCGCGGATCATCGAGGATGAACTGCTGTCGACGAGCGTACTCGACGCGGCAGCGAGCGAGGTCCGGCGCATTGCTGGCCGCGATCGCAGCGACTAACAGACCGTTTTTGGATATTCGTCGCCGATAGCTGTCACGGCTCAGCCGAATCCGCACGCGTATCAGGCGAGTATAGCGCAAACCGCATGTCCCAAGTTCACGACCGGTCATTCGGTCGGACGCCGAAGGCATGCCAAATTTTTGATCATAGACAGGTGGAATGCAAATGCGTCGTGTCGTTGTCACGGGAATGGGAGCCGTCAGCCCCCTTGGTGCGAATGTCGATATCTCCTGGTCCCGGCTCCTTGCTGGCAAAAGCGGGATCCGTCGGCTGGGTGATGACATCGTCGGGGATTTGCCGTCAAAAATCGGAGGCGTGGTCCCTTCTCTGGCAGACGATCCTGAAGGAGGATTTGATCCTGACAGGACCCTGTCCTCGAAGGATCAACGCAAGGTCGACCGTTTCATCATCTTTGCGCTGGCAGCGGCGGAAGAGGCTCTCGCGCAGGCGAACTGGAAGCCAGCTTCCGAAGAAGAAAAACTGAGAACGGCGACAATCATCGCATCGGGCATCGGCGGCTTTCCCGCGATAACGGAGGCGGTGCGTACCGTCGACCAACGCGGCGTGCGCCGCCTCTCGCCCTTCACCATTCCATCCTTTCTCGTGAATCTCGCTGCCGGACAAGTCTCTATCCGGCATGGCTTTAGAGGCCCGCTGGGAGCCCCGGTGACGGCATGTGCCGCCGGCGTTCAGGCGATTGGCGATGCAGCACGGCTGATCAGATCCAATGAAGCCGACATTGCGGTTTGCGGTGGCACCGAGGCCTGTATGAACATTGTCAGCCTTGGTGGTTTCGCAGCAGCAAGATCACTATCGACAGGCTTTAACGAGACCCCGGCCAAGGCGTCACGTCCTTTCGACACCGCGCGCGACGGCTTCGTGATGGGTGAAGGCGCAGGCATCCTCGTCATTGAAGCCCTAAGCCACGCCCTTGCTCGTGGTGCGACGCCGATAGCAGAACTCGTTGGATATGGAACGACCGCCGACGCCCATCATATTACCTCCGGGCCGGAAGATGGAAGCGGCGCCCGCAGGGCAATGCAAATCGCCATCGCTCAGGCTGGTATCGCGCCGCACGAAATCGGCCATCTGAACGCGCATGCGACTTCGACCCCGGTTGGAGATCTCGGAGAGCTCAGAGCAATCAAGAGCCTGTTCGGCCAAAGGAAGTCGATCGCTGTCAGCGGCACGAAGTCGGCGACGGGGCACCTGCTGGGGGCAGCCGGCGGCCTTGAGGCTATTTTTACGATCCTGGCGCTCCAGCACCAGATCGCGCCCCCTACCTTGAATCTCAGTTCACCGGACCTTGAAGCCAATGGCATCGACTTTGTCGCAAACGATGCCCGACCCCTCGATGTTGAATATGCGATATCCAATGGCTTCGGCTTCGGTGGCGTCAATGCCAGCGCAGTGTTTCGACGCTGGCCGAGGAGAGGCAATCGTTAGCTGATTAACCCCCGCGCGTGATCCCCTTTGAACAAAGTCTCCACCAGGACGCTCCCACCATGCAACCAACGACTATCGTTTCACCGCCCGGCATAACGCTCCTCAAGCCAAGGATTGCCGTCATCGGCGTCGGCGGTGGCGGCGGCAATGCTGTCAACAACATGATCATTCACGATCTCAAGGGCGCGGAGTTTATCGTTGCGAACACCGATGCACAGGCTTTGTCCATGTCAAAAGCGCCACGGCTTATCCAGCTTGGCCCGACCGTCACGGAGGGACTTGGCGCCGGATCATTGGCCGATATTGGACAGGCGGCCGCCGAAGAGTCAATTGACGAGATTATGGATCACCTCCACGGAACCCATATGTGTTTCGTGACGGCGGGCATGGGGGGCGGAACGGGAACAGGTGCCGCACCCGTTATCGCCCATGCTGCGCGCAAGGCAGGCATACTGACCGTCGGCGTCGTCACCATGCCCTTCACATTCGAAGGTACGCAGCGAATGCGAACAGCGCGGCAGGGAATCGAGCGTCTCAGTGAATGTGCAGACACGGTGATCATCATCCCCAATCAGAACCTGTTCCGGATTGCCGATGCGAAGACGACCTTCGCAGATGCATTCGAAATGGCAGATCATGTGCTGCATGCCGGGGTCAGTTCTGTCATCGATCTGATCGTCAAGGAAGGATTGATCAATCTCGATTTCGCCGATGTAAGGTCCGTCATGCGTGACATGGGCCGAGCGGTCATGGGCACGGGCGAGGCAACGGGAGACGCCCGCGCCCGACATGCCGCCGAGGCAGCGATTGCCAATCCGCTGTTCGATGAAGCGTCTGTCAGGGGAGCGAAAGGCCTTCTCGTCTCGATCTCCGGCGGACCGGACATGACCCTTTTTGATGTCGACGAAGCGGCAACACGTGTTCGCGAGGAAGTCGATGACGACGCCAATATCGTGGTCGGCGCGACATTCAATGACGCGCTTGAAGGGCGGCTGAGAGTTTCAGTCGTCGCCACAGGTTTGAGGCAACCGGCGGAGGTGATCCGCCTTTCGGAGCGAATGGCGTGATGCTCGCTCATACTTTGGGGCCTGCAAGCGCCGATTTGTAAAATTGATGGCCATGGAGATTTGAAATGTTGAAGCGTTTTCGAGAAAAATGGCGATCGTGGGAAGATGCCGTCCTGGGTATCGACGATCCGCAGGGAGACTACCTCATCGCGCTGGAAAAACGGCTGGCCCGCCTGGAGACCGAAGTGGCTGGATTAAAGGCACAGCCCCACGAGGAGGTAGTGCAGGAAGACGGCGCGGAAAATAAGGGGTGATGGCCGTATCCTTGCACTCATCTGCCGGTCGCCCGCGCGGCCTATGTCAAGCGCACGCTGTTGATAGCTCGCTAAGCATCCGGCACAGGCCAAGAGTATTCTGCGTGCCGCCAACCTTTTTCATCAGCGCGTCTCCAAGTTCCTGAAGACGCTCAAATGCCATTGCAAGCCGAGCGCTCCCGTTGTCGGTGAGCAGAAGCCTTCGTGCCCTGCGATCATCGACATCCACGGACATCGTCACCCAATTCTTCCTCACCAAGGGTTTTAGATTTGAAACGACGGTTGAGTGGTCAAGGCCAAGAAGTAGCGAAACCTCCGATATTCGAGGGGAACCTGCTTCACCAATCGCTGCAAGAAGAAATATCTGCTCTGCCGTTAGTCCTGTCGAGCGCAATGCATCGTTGATCTGGCGGGAAATGATGCGGTTTGTCCGCTGCACGGCAAAGCATAGATTCCCGACAAGCGGGTTTTCCACCATTTCAGCTTTTATCGATCCTTGATCTGAAACATGGGTTTTGAACACCTGCACGGGCTCCGGTTTCACGCTCGGAAGCGCTATTTTAGATTGCGAATGCACTCTATATAATTTAGATTTCAAAAACAATCTATTTTCAAATTCTGAGAACCGGTTGCGAGCCCATGGCCTTGGGAGCGGAGCAGAGCCTCGGAGAACTTTTTAGGATCAGCCATGGCCGATATGCCTGACAGCACAAATTCTCATGTCTCAACAATTTCGCAGAAGACACCACGTGGAATTCTTCATGGACCAATCACGCCCACACTGTTCCGGCTGGCATTGCCCACGGTCGTCGTTCTCGTGGTCCAGACCTTTGTTGGGGTCGCGGAAACATACTTCGTCAGTTTCCTTGGGACCGAGGCTTTAGCGGGCGTGACCCTCGTCTTTCCGGTCCTCATGCTGATGCAAATGATGTCGAATGGCGGGATTGGAGGGGGAGTTTCCTCGGCTGTGGCCCGAGCGCTGGGTGCCAACCGCTACGCTGATGCCGATGGGCTTGTCTGGCATTCGATTGTTCTGGCCACAGTATTCGGAGCTATTTTCTCAGTCGCTGCAATCTTTCTTGGACCTGTGCTCTACCGCTCAATGGGAGGGACTGGAGAAACCCTTAATGCCGCCCTCCTCTATTCAGGAATTGTGTTCGCAGGCTCTATTCCCATCTGGATCACGGCTTTGCTTTCGGCAACCCTGCGGGGCGCTGGTAACGTGAACGTGCCTGCCCTCGTCATCATCTCCGGCGCGTTCCTTCTCCTCGTCTTGTCGCCGCCGTTGATTTTCGGCTGGGGCCCCTTCCCGCAGCTCGGCGTGGCAGGCGGAGGCGCTGCGGTCTTCATTTATTATCTCACCGCGGCACTGGTGCTTGCCCTATACCTGCGCTCCTCAAGCAGCCCGCTAAAGTTCAAAATCGTTCCGCTGCAAGGTCGACTGTTCAAGGACATTCTGGGTGTCGGCCTGCCTTCCGCAGTCGGCACGATCCAGGTCAATCTGACGGTTACGTTCGTAACGGCAGCCGTCGGCCACTTCGGCGCAGACGCAATTGCGGGGTTCGGCATCGCATCGCGGTTAGATTATCTGCAAATCCCCATCATCTTCGGTCTTGGAACCGCTATCGTCACCATGGTTGGGATTAATATCGGAGCGGGTCAGATCGAACGCGCCCGCCGGGTCGCCTGGGTTGGCGCAGGTATCGCATTCGGCCTCACGCAGACAATCGGCATTCTGGCCACTCTGTTCCCCATGACCTGGATGAGATTATTCACGGCGGACCCGGATGTGCAGCAGCTAGGCTCCCAGTATCTGCAAATTGTCGCACCGGCTTATGGTGCAGTTGGATTGGGACTGGCGCTTTATTTTGCAAGCCAGGGACTGAAGCGTGTTTTACTCCCGGTTCTTGCCGGAACAGTCAGGATGATCCTGGCAGCTTTCGTCGGGTGGGCTTCGGTGATCTGGTTTCAGGCAAGTCTCAATTCCCTTTTCCAGATCGTGGCGGCCGCGGCGATCGCATACGGGGGACTGACGGCCCTCGCCGTGCTTCCGCGCCGGATGTTCCATCTTGGCAGGCAAGAGAACGCTCAAACTGCCGAGTAGAGACGTCGAGTGCCAGAAGATCGCCATCGCATCAGGGCAGCCTTAGCTGCCAATATCGTCAATCGGGTTTGGGACGCTGCCTAAGATGTGTGGCCTGCGCTCGCCTTCGGTGATGATGGCGTATTCCCGTTCAAACTTCTTGGCTGCTATGGCAAAGGTCGCCTCGGTCTTGATCAAACCCGCCAGCTTGCCGCGCAAACCGAGATACCAGTCCTCGGCAAGGGACTTGGCCTGCTCGAGCACCCGTTTCCTTGGTGCTGGTGCGATACTGCTGGCCTTTGAGAGAGGCGGAGCAATGCCAGGTGAGGCCCCCTCGCCGGTAGACGTTGACCTTCCCACCGAGGATTTCATGACTTGCCACGCCTGCCTCCGTTCCCTTTTCAGTTGTTTCAAGAGGATGGAATCACCGGCATAGGGGAATAGTCAAATGAGAGGCCGGATTTGTGCTTGAGTTGTGCTAGCCCCAAAACGCACGAAAGCCCTCCACAATGGGAGGGCTTTCATGTTGAATTTCTTTGTAATTTTTGGTTGCGGGGGCAGGATTTGAACCTGCGGCCTTCAGGTTATGAGCCTGACGAGCTACCGGGCTGCTCCACCCCGCGTTGACTTGTTTTATTATAGCATAAAGGCCGCA